>PHBF01000095.1 GCA_002841905.1 Deltaproteobacteria bacterium HGW-Deltaproteobacteria-17 | reverse complement strand
GCCTCCTCGGGCATCTGGCAGAGCTCGATCTTGGCCTTCATCTCCTCGACCTCGGAGCCGGGCTCGTCGAGCTCCCCCAGCTCCTCGCGGATGGCCTTGAGCTGCTGCCGGAGGATGTACTCCCGCTGGCTCTTGCCCATCTCCTCCTGCACCTGGGAGTTGATCTGTTCGCGGACCTTGAGCAGCTCCAGCTGGCGGTTGAGCGTGACCAGGATGCGGTACATGCGCTCGCGGATGGAGGGGGTCTCCAGGATGGCCTGTTTCTCCTCGATGGGCAGATCCAGGTTGGCCCCGATCAGGTCCGACAGGGCGCCTGGCTCATTGACCGAGTCGATCAGGGCGGCGGCCTCGTTGGGCACCTCCGGCATCAACTTGATGACCTTGCGGGCGGCCTCGCGCAGGTTCAGCATGAGCGCCTCGAGGTCGTCGAGGCCGTTCCCGTCGTGCGGGTCGACCCCCTGGCCGTCTCCGGAGGGGTTCGCGCCGGTCGCTTCGTCCAGGGAAGGCACCTGCTGGCCGTCCCCGACGGCGGCGCCCGCCGGAGAGCCATGGGCGGGAGGATCCTCGGCCAGGTCGTCGGGCAGGGTGCGGATGCGTGCCGTGATGTAGGGCTCCCGTCCGATGAAGCCCAGCACCTCCACCCGGGCAAGGCCCTGGATGATCACGCTGAAGTTCTCGGTGCCGAGCTTGATGACCTTGAGCACGCGGGCCGCGCAGCCCACGGTGTACAGGTCATCCTCCTGCGGGTTTTCAACCTGCGGGTCCTTCTGGGTCAGGATGCCGATGATGGGTTTCTCGCGGGACAGGGCGTCCTCGATGAGCTTGACGCTCTTCTTGCGTCCCACGTCGATGGGGATGATGGAACCCGGAAACAGGACCGCGTTTCTCAGGGGCAATATCGGGATGACTTCCGGTATCTCCACGGTGGCGTGCCTGGATTTTTGAGACATGACAGGAACCTCCGGCGGGCAATATAATCTTGAATTCGGTTCTGCAAAGGGGCACGGGGCAAAATCAGCGACAGTGGGGCTGGCCGTCAGGGCACGCGATGCGCACATGGTAGTGGTCGCCGTGGGCCGTGTCGACGCTCAGGGCGGCGCGCGCGCGCCGGAGCACGTCGGCCGGACGGGCCACGGCATCGGCATACTGCAGGAGCAGATCCCGCAACTGGGAGCTGATGAAGATCTTCTGGACGTGCACGGTCTTGTGCGACACCAGGGATTCGACGAGCTCCCAGTTTCGCTCGAGATCAAACATCAGATGCGCGTACTTGCCTGCGCCGCGGGCGGTCTCGTTGAAGTGCACGAACTCCGTGGTCACCACCTGGTAACGGGACCGGCTGTCCACGATATAGAAGCCCAGGTCCACGTCGCGCCCGCTCTGGTGGGAGCGGTGTCCGGGAGCATAGCCGCCGCCCCGCGGGCTCAGGTCACCCACGGTGAGGATGGACTTGGGGTACAGGCGGGCCACGCGCGCGGCGGACGCCGTGAGCAGCTCCACGAGCTCAGGGAGGGCCCAGCCGTGGTTGCGCTCCTGGGTGCGGGCCAGCAGCAGGAAGCCCTTTCCCGAGACCGGCATCGCCGCCGGACGGTGCAGGCGACCTGCGAAAGGCAGGCCCACCGACAGCGGCGTGCGGGACTTCCGGATCTGGTCCATGGGGAAGGTCGTCGCGTCGAACTTCTGCAGGGCGCGTCCACGGGTCGTGCCCTGGAGCGTGCATTGGAGACGGCCTTCACGGTTGACCTTGCATTGGCGGGGCAGGGGATCGGCCAGCGCCGGCGGGGAAATCATCAATAGAAAAATGAAAAGAGTCAGGGAACGCGGCATCGACTGCTGGTGTAGCAGGCAAACCGCCCCCAATCAAATTTTCGACCGAAAAAGTCAGTCCAGCTGGATGTGGGGTGCGACGATCTCCTTCAGCCTGTCGGGGGGGATCCCCATCGCGTCGGCGCAGCGGTGGAGGATGTCCCGTTCGGAGCCGGTGGTGTGACCGTCAGCCGTGATCGCCTGGGCCAGCTGGACCAGCGCCTCGGTCTTGCCGTCCTCCCCCTGGATCGCCTGAGCCATCGCCCGGACGTCATCGTCAAGATTGCGTGCGACGATGATCTTCTTTTCTGCCGGGGTGATCTCGAAGTGCGTCAGCAGCCTGTCGAACATCTGCATCTCGTTGTCGGTGAGCTGGCCGTCGATGAAGATGGCCTGGGCCACCAGCTTGCACACCTGAATCTGATCTTCGCGGGTCATGGGTACCTCCATCACAGGGAAAACGGGTTGAGCCGGATCGTTTCCTTCTTGTCGATCAAAAATTCTGTCTCGTCGCCCAGATCGAACCGCAGCCGGAACTGGACGGGCAGCCCCGTCGCCAGCTTGGGGAGCCAGGTGGCGCCACGGGCGATGGGCCAGGACACCGGGATCGTCACCTTCTGCATGTTCTCGGGGCCGCGGGTCAGCGGGAAGCGCCCGTCGGCGATGGTGTGGTTCTCGATGCGCAGCAGGTACTCGACCTGGGTGGTCTCCATGAGCTGCTTTTTGGGGCGGGGGACCAGGATGATCATGTCCAGCTTGAGCGTGCCCAGGGGCCCCCCCTCGAGCCGCACGTTCTTGAGGCCGGCGAGCCCGCCGCCAGGGAGCAGGGGCAGCTCGAGCTCGCCTTCGCGCAGCACGCGGCGGCTCTCCTTGCCGAGGATGGTCTTCATCTTCATGTCGGAGACGAGCCGGTAGCGCACGGTCCGTCCCGTGAGCAGATCCTTGGCCGGCGTCAGCATCGGCAGGAAGGGCACCTTGAGCAGGACGTTCAGTTGCTCGCTCTTCTTGGCCGGGATCGAGACCGGCTTCTCGAGCTGGCCGCGGGCCGCGACCGTGTTGGACAGTTCCAGGGTCTGGTCGACCTCGAGCACCGAGATCGACACCGGGTGGGGATTGTGCACCTGGTAACGGACCTCCAGCAGCATGTATTCAAGTGAGATCTGGCGGATGACGATGCGCTGCGCCGCGACGGTGACCTTCGGCCGGGGGGAGCAGGCGGCCAGCAGCAGGACAAGACCCAGGATCCACTTATTTCTTTTCATTGGGATCTCCGTGGCTGGAGCGGAAGAAGAGCCGCAGCGGCGTGCCCGGGAAGGAGAACACCTCGCGCAGGTGGTTGGACAGATACCGCTGGTAGCTCTCGGGCACGTCCTTCCGGTTGCCGTGGACGACGAACATCGGCGGCCGTGTCTGGGGCTGCGTCATGTAGTAGAACTTCAGGGGCCGCCGACCGGCCATGGGGGGATGATGGGCCTCCACGGCCTCCTGCAGGAAGCGGTTGAGCTCGGAGGTGGAGACCCGGTGGTTCCAGCGCTTGTGGGCGTCGACCACCTGGTCGAAGAGCTGGCCCAGACCGTGACCGTTGATCGTCGAGGTCGGCACCACGGCCGCCCAGGGGACGAACCGCAGCTGGTCTTTCACCTGCTGCTTGATCTTGGCCTGCTCGGTGCGGCCCTTGACGAGATCCCACTTGTTGAGCGCGATCACCAGGCCCTTGCCGCGGTCCACCGCCAGTTGGGCCAGCCGGGCGTCCTGCTCGTGCACGCCGAGGTTGGCGTCGAGCACGAGCACCACGATGTGCGAACGCTCCATGGCGTTGATCGCGTGCATGCCGGCGAGCTTTTCGAGCCCGACCTCGACGGCCTTCTTCCGGCGGAGGCCGGCGGTGTCGACGAGCACGAAGTTGTGCTGCTGCCGGGCGAAGGGGACCTCCACGGCGTCCATGGTGGTGCCTGCGACGGAGTCCACGAGCAAACGCTGCTCCTTGAGAATGCTGTTGACCATCGAGCTCTTGCCGGCGTTGGGACGGCCCACGAACGTGATGCGGACGGGCTCCTCGACCCCTTCCTCGGCGGGCGCCGGATCGTCGAACTCCACGTCCTTGACGATCAGGTCGATCAGGTCACCGACGCCGCGGCCGTGGGTGGCGCTCACGGGGATGACGTGGTCGACGCCGAAGGAGAAGAATTCGCCGCCGGAGAGCTCCTGCTTGGCGTTGTCGGCCTTGTTGGCCACGAGGTAGTAGGGCTTCCCCAGGGGCCGCACCAGATCGATGATGTCGGCGTCGAGGGAGGTGGGGCCCGAGCGGATGTCCACCACGACGAGGATGATGTCGGCCTCACGCATGGCCACCTGGACCTGCTGGCGGATCGACTGCTTGAGCGAAGAGGGATCCTGGACGTCCAGCCCGCCGGTGTCGATCACGTCGAAGGTGCGGCCGTCCCAGTCGAAGGAGCCGTAGATGCGGTCCCGCGTGACGCCCGGGACATCCTCGACGAGGGCCTTGCGGTTGCGCAGGAAGCGGTTGAAGAGGGTGGACTTGCCCACGTTCGGGCGGCCCACGATGGCGATGACGGGTCGGGACTTCATGGTTTGTACCCCAGTTCACGCAGGGAGGCGGGATCGTCGGTCCAGCCGGGATGCACCTTGACCTCCAGGAAGAGCTGGGTCTCCACGCCGAAGCGGGCGATCAACTGCTCCCGGGCGGTCTGTCCGATGTGACGGATCATGGCTCCCCGCTTGCCGATGACGATGGCCTTCTGGCTGTCCCGCTCCACCCAGATGATGCCGGAGATGGAGCGGCGCGCCGCGGTCTCGGAGAACCGCTCGATGGTGACGGCCGTGGCGTACGGCAATTCCTCGCGCAGGCAGAGGATGCAGGTCTCCCGGATGATCTCGGCCGTGATCGCCCGCTCGGTCTGGTCGGTCAGATCGTCCTCCGGATAGAGGGCCGGACCCTCGGGGAGGTATCCGTAGATCTCGACGAGCAGTTCATTGACGCCGGAGCCCGACGAGGCGCTCAGCGGAATCACGTTCTTGACGGCGGGGGAGAAGGTCGCCCATCGCTCGATCATGGGAAGCAGGGCCTTCTTGTCCCGCACGCGGTCGATCTTGTTGAGCAGGACGAAGACCGGGCGGCCGATCTCCTCGCAGCGCCGCACGAGCACGCCGGCCCCGTGGGCATCGGAGAACTCGTCGGTGGTGTCCGAGGCGTCCACGAGCACCAGCACCAGATCCGCGTCGCCGATGGCCGACAGGGCGGCCTCGACCATGGCCTGGTTGAGCTTCTTCTTGAACTGGTGGTAGCCCGGCGTGTCGATGAAGATCGCCTGGTAGCCCGGTCCCGGCACGATGCCCAGGATGCGCTGACGCGTCGTCTGCGGCTTGGGGGTCACGATCGACACCTTCTCCGTCAGGATCGTGTTCAGCAGGGTGCTCTTTCCCACATTGGGTCGCCCCAGGATGGCAATGGTTCCACATCGGAAAATCGGAGTCGTCGGCATGTTGGTTCACCTGATTCAGCCACGCCTACGAACTACCACAAACGCGCCCGGGAAACAATCGGATCCTCGCGTTAATCGGGTGGAAAGCGCGGTTTGATCGCGCGACGGATCCACGTGAACGCGGTGCCGGTTCGCCACCATGGGATCACGAGGCGGGCGGATCGTGAAATCCCACGTTTTGATTTTTTTTATCAGAGGAAAGAAGGAGGGTCAGAGGAGCGGGGGCGGATTATTTGCCGGCCAGGGCGACCGGGGGGACGCAGAAGCCCAGCGGGGAGGGGCTGGTCTCGGTCTCCATGTTCAGGCCCGTGCCGATGGTCGGCAGTTCACGGTCGGCCGTGAAGAAGCGGGAGGTCGTCAGGCAGACGTAGGGCTGATCGTCGGCGTCCACGAGGCCGGCGCAGGCTTCGTTGCCATCAAGCACGGTGGCGTCGCAGATCTTGCGGCAGGCCAGGGCTTCGCCCGTGGCGTCGTTGAACGGATCGGCGATGAAGCACTGCAGGCCTTCGGCGCAGGCCTGGGGGGCATCCTGCGTGATCGCGCAGGTGGCGCCTTCGACGGCCGGGGTGGCGACGACGTCATAGCAGAAGCCCAGCAGGGAGCCCAGGCCGAAGTAGTTGCAGGTCATGCCGTCGGGGCAGGGACCGCCGGCGTTGGGGCCGGTGATGACGTTGCCGGAGAGCAGGTCGCAGGAGTAGATCTCGTTGCCGGCTTCCCACACGTAGCAGACGCCCAGGTCGGGCTCACGGAACAGGAAGTTGTCGTTGGGGGAGCCGTCGTCCAGGGTCTCGTCGAGGTCGATGGAGGAGAAGTTCACGCAGGCGCTGTTGGCCGGGCAGGCGTCGGTGCCGGTGGCGAGGACTTCGAGGGGGTTGCACTTGCCGAAGCAGCTACCCTCGGTCGCGCCGCTCGCGCCGAAGCAGAAGCCGTTGTTGCACTGGGTGGCGGGGTCGGTGTCGGCGATGCCCATGGCGTCGGCCAGGGGGCAGGTCTCGCCGTGCTCGAGCGTGCCGTTCTCGAGGCAGATGCCGCCGTCATCCATGGCGCGCCACACGGGGTAGCAGGTACCGGCGCGGCCGCCGGCGAGGGTGCAGGGGGCCTGCACGTCGTCCATCTGCATGCCTTCACCGCAGAAGGAGATGTAGCAGAGGTTGCCGATGTTGGTCACGCACTCCATGGACCAGCCGCAGTCGGCGTGATCGGAGCAGGTCTGCAGGCAGGCGCGGAAGTCGCCGCTGGAGAAGCAGGTCGAGGGCATGTCGTTGTTGGGGCAGCACTCGTTGGCTCCGCCCATGGGGTTGCAGGTCGCGAAGTTGTCCTGGACCACGCAGTCGACGTCGCAGGCCGAGGTGTCCCAGGTGCAGGACGCGGTGCAGCCCAGCGTGCCGCCGGAGAAGCCGGCATGGTCGTCGCAGGTCTGGCCGCCGAGGTCGGTGCCGTCACACTCTTCGGTGCCTTCGATGGCGTTGTTGCCGCAGGACGGGGCCGTGCAGGCAGCGGTGTCGAAGGTGCAGGTCGGGGTGCAGGCCAGGGTGCCGCCCGGACGGGTGGGCACGACCAGCGCGCAGGTCTGCTCGTCGAGGTTGGTGCCGTCGCACTCCTCACCGGGATCCAGCACGCCGTTTCCGCAGGGGTTGGTCTTCTTTTCGCCGTCGTCGCAGGCGGCGAAGGCAAAGGACAGGGTGACGATTACTGACAAGAGGAAGAGGTTTCTGAGTTTCATCGCTATCTCCTATAATGGGTTACAGAAATCGAAAAGGAACATCCTTTCGGGTAAACTCGCGAACTGCCTATACCAGAGGCCGCCCGTTTCCGCAAGTCTTATTAGCATCAAAATTTCGAAAGTGCACGCGGGAGAATCGACCTTCAGCGTCCCAAATTTCGACAAGGGAGGCATCCTGCCTATACTGGACGCTGGAGTTGGGGTGAGATCCCTTTGAAATATAAGGAAAAGTATGAGCGAAACGACCGAAGTGACCCAGGACACAATTGAAAACGACCGGACGCCGCCGGCCGGGGCCACCGCCTTGCGCTGGGCCGCCCGGGGCGGGGTCGCCCTCTTTTTCTCCCTCGTCGTGGGTGCGTTGCCGGTCTTTGTCCACCGGGAGATCCGCGAATTGTCGGCCCTGCGTGCCGAGCTCGAGGAGATCCGGGGACTCAATGACACGATGTACGGACGTCTCGAGGACTCCGTGGCCCGGCTTCGGGCCCTCAAGACCCCGGAGGGGGCGGCCAGGGTCATGCGGGAGAAGGGTTTTCTCCCGCCTGGCGCCAGGGTGTATCAGTTGGAAGTCATGGAACCGACCACATCACGATCACGTGACAGGATGGAATGATGAACGTACGAGCCTTGGCTGGATCTGGAGCTGGAGTCAAATTGGGGTGGAGCGCCTTCCTGATCACGGGCGTCGCCGGCATGCTGTCCCTGGGGCTGTTCCGTCCCCAGGGCGAGCGCGGGCTCTGGGTGACCCTCGTGGGCGCCGCGCTGGGCATCACGCTGCTGGGGCGGGTCCTGACGCGATTGTTCCTGCGCCCTGTGCGTCCCGACGTCATCCCCGAAAAGACCCGGTTTCTGGCCGAGCTGGAGATGGTCCTGCTGATGGTGTTGTCGGTGGCGGTCTTCCTCCAGGCCACCGGTGGCGTGGCGTCACCCTGGCACGCGCTCTCCTACTGGCTGATGCTGGTGCTGGCCGCCTTCGTCCGGCCTTCGTTGTCGGTGCTGGCCGCCGCGCTGCTGTTGGGTCTCGAGTGGATGCATGCGCGTCAGGGGCTCCCTGGCGTCACCTCGCGGGAGCTGGCCTCCCACGGGCTGTTCCTGGTGCTCTTCGGGGGCACCGGCCTGCTCGTGCGCACCGCGGAGATCGTGCTGGCCCGGCGGGACGAGCGCCGGCGGCGGACCCAGAAGGTCCGGCAGGACCAGGAGGAGCTGCGTGACTTCCGCCTGATGGGGCCGGTGACCGCCCGCAACGAACGGGACCGCGCCGAACAGGACGAGCTGCTCGGCAAGGCCTCCCTGCTGGAGATTCACGACCATATATTATATGAACTACGACTCATGCGGGAGAGCCTGCAGGTCACCTCGGCCGTGCTGCTGTGGATGGACACCGCCGGTCAGCGGCTCAAGGTGGTCGAGGCCGCCTCCCTCAGCG
>PHBF01000094.1 GCA_002841905.1 Deltaproteobacteria bacterium HGW-Deltaproteobacteria-17 | reverse complement strand
CCCGCCTGAGCTGGCCGGGCGCATCTTCGAGCCGTTCTTCACCACCAAGGACCCCGGCAAGGGCACCGGCCTGGGCCTGTCGGTCTGCCGCATGCTCGCGGGCCGGGCCGGCGGCGCCCTGACCTGCCTCCCCGGCGGCGAGGGCGGGCACTTCGTCCTGGAGATCCCCGCAGGCGCCGGCACAAAGGCATCGGACGGGCTGGAAAGCCCCGACGTACCTGGCAATGCGGACAGTCCCGAAAAACCAGCGGATTTGGGGAAAAAGGGGTTGACTTCCTGAGGACTGTCCCTATAACGGGGCTTTAGCTGAGGTGTTTGAAGGTTCATCCTCCTATGCCCGACACGCACAATTCGCTTCCCCACTCTCCCGCTCTCCCACAAAGGGGTCAATGAAACATGGATAAGAAAACAAGTCCCGGTCTTTTCGACATCGAGCATCCCAACGTCCAGGAGACGCCCACGATACGCCCGTGTCCCCCCTGCTCGGACATGTCCCACTATCCCCGCGCGCTGGACGAGTACGTCTGCCGCCGTTCGGACCGCAAGCTCAACCTGAGCCTCCTGGTCACGCCGCAGCACAAGCACATGCGCATCGTCGACTACCGGCTGGGCCAGTACAAGCTCAAGTGCAACATCTTCGACGAGATGGCCGCCCGTGAGAAGTTGAAGAAGGTCTACACCCTCGTCGAGAAGCAGGACTCCAACTCCTGGCGCACGGTGGGCTTCTCCAAGGAGGCCATCATCCCGGGGTACTTCCGCAACGCCGACGCCTACGTCATGAGCCGCGTCTATGACCATGACGGCCGGCCCATCACCGGCGGCATCGCCAAGCTCGTCCACGAGAAGCAGTTCGAGTTCGCCGAGCCCGAGCCCATCGGCAAGAAGCCCCCGGGCATCAAGGAGACGTTCATCGACGATCCCGAGGCCATCAACGCGATCCTGCACCTGCCCGAGGTCACCCCGCTGTATCATCCGTTCGGCAAGGGCGTGATGCATCCGCACTTCATCCTCGAGGTCCGCATCGGCCGCCGCAACCTGTGGGTCGCCGCCGAGATCAACGACGCCTTCGGCCACGCCAAGCTCGACATCCTGACCCTGCCACGCTCGATCAAGGAGCGCCGCTACCTGGCCTGGATGGTGACCAAGCTCGTCGAGGAGCTCGGCGAGACCAGCGACATCTCCAGCGTGTTCTCCATCACCATGGTCGAGGACATCTCCTGCGGCCAGGTGCTCGTCGACGCCGGCTTCAAGGACAGCGGCCAGCTCACGCGCCACATGCAGTCCGAGGAGGGCCGCCTCTCCGACGCCCTGATGTGGTTCTTCCGCATCGCCCCGAAGGCCAACAAGGCCCGCAAGATGGCCTTCGACCCCGAGCTCCCCATGATCCCGGTGCCCGTCAAGAAGCCCCTGACCGACTTCGACTTCGACGACGACGAGGAGGAGGTCCAGGAGCACCACGACGAGGACGAGGACGAGGAATAGACCCCACGAGGCCATTGCCCCCCCCCTTGACCGCAAGGTCGATTTCATCTATACGATCAACTCACAGGAGTGTAGACCCATGAAAAATCTTTCCACCCTCGTCCTTGGCATGTTCCTGCTGGCCGGCCTGACCTTCACGTCGATGACCGCCTGCAACAAAAAAGATGGTGACAAGCAGAAGGCCGCCGACGACAAGACCCAGCCGTTGAAGACCTCCGAGACCGTCAAGCCCGGCGCGGACGCCCGGACCCCGGCCAAGCCCGCCGATCCCGCCAAGATCGAGACCCTCCCGACGCCGCCGGCGCCGATGCCCGAGGCGAAGATCGTGGTGGAGAACGCCGGCGGTGACAACAAGGTCGCCCTGCGCTATCTGTACAAGGCCTCCGACGTCACCGTGGCCATGATGGAGCTCAAGATGGGCATGCAGATGTCCATGGGCGCCCTGCAGCAGCCGGCCGTGGCGCTGCCGCTGATGAAGATGAACATGAAGATCACCAACCGCGAGGTGAAGGCGTCGGGCAACCTGCTGTACGACTTCCTCCTGGAGTCCGTCGACGTCGTGGGCGACGACAAGACGCCCCCGGCCATGATCGATTCCATGAAGAACGCCCTCAACGACATCAAGGGCATGAACGGTTCGGCCGAGGTGACCACCCGCGGCATCACGGTCTCGGCCGAGATGAAGATGCCCTCGAACACCAATCCGCAGCTGTCCTCCATGATGGAGAACATGCGCCAGCAGATGAACCAGATGTCGGTGCCCCTGCCCGAGGTGCCGGTGGGCCCGGGCGCGACCTGGACGGTCACCACGCAACTGACCTCGGGGGGCATCCTGATGACCAACCAGTACAAGTACACGCTGTCCAAGCTCGAGGGCACCAACATCGAGATGAAGGTCGAGCTCGTGCAGACCGCCGAGCCGCAGGAACTGAAGAACCCCAGCCTGCCGGCCGGGACGGTGATCCACCTGCAGGAGTTCAAGAGCAGCGGCAACGGCACCGTGAAGATGGATCTGACCAAGATGGTCCCGACCTCCGAGATCACCTCGGAGACCAAGATGAAGATGGAGGTCGAGGCCGGCGGACAGAAGCAGAGCATCGAACAGTCCATGACCCTGGGCCTCAAGTTGTACCCCGAGCAGAAGTAGCCACGGCTCCCGTACCATGACCTTCCTCGAACTCGTCCGTGAACGCCGCAGCGTGCGCCGCTTCAAACCCGACCCCGTGCCGGAGGACCTGGTGCGGAGGCTCGTGGAGGCCGCCGCCGAGGCCCCCTCGGCGTGCAACAGCCAGCCCTGGCACTTCATCGCCGTCTCCGACGCCGACCTGCGCGCCCGGGTGGCCGCCGCCTGCACGTCGGCCCTGATCCCGATCAACAAGTTCGTCCCGTCCGCGCCCATGCTGGTGGTGCAGGTCGGCACGATCCCCAGCCCCGCGTCCATGCTGGGCGGCCTGGTCAAGAACAAGCGCTTCGTCAGCACGGACAACGGCATCGCCGCAGCCCACTTCTGCCTGGCGGCCGCCGAGCTCGGCCTGGGCACCTGCATCCTGGGCTGGTTCGACGAGCGGAAGATCAAGAAGCTCCTCCAGATCCCGGCCGCCTGCCGCGTCGAGCTGGTCCACGCCGTGGGCTGGCCCGTCGAGGGCCTCCGCAAGGCCCGCCGGAAACCCTTCTCCCAGATTTTCAGCGTCGACCGCTTCAACCAGGAAGCCGCCGACCCGCCCCAGTGCGAAACCCTCAGGGGAGACTCCGAGTAGTGCACCGCAATGCCGACAACCTGGCCGCGAGCCGTCTTGTGCGGTCCCTCCTGATCGCCCTGTGCATGGCCTGGGCCGTCGCTGCACCGTCCGTCGCGGGCGCGGCGCAGCGCCCGGGCACGGGGCCCAATCCCGCGTCCCCCGCCGCCCCCCCGCAGTTCCACTACGAGTTCACCTTGCGCAAGAGCGGCCTGCTGCACCGGCACGGCCTGAAGGTGCTCGTGTCGGGCCAGCTGCTGCTCACCCACGCCGTGGAGAACGGCGCCCCCCGCGAGACCCAGCTGGGCAGCGATCCGGCCTTCGCCAAGAGCCTGTTCGAGGCCTGGGCCACCCCCGCGCCCTCGCCCCTGCCGATGATGTGCGGTGCGCCGCGCTGGGCCCGGCTCACGGCCAACCCCGGCGGTGACTCGCCCCGCGTCATCGATCTGTCGCAGCCCGCGCTGCTGCGCCGCTGGGGCCACCTGGTGCGCCTGATGGAGCGACGCCTGCTGCCGCTGCACCCGGACCCGCTGTGGGAGGACTGCCTCTCGCTTCTGCCCCCGGCCGACGTCGAGGTGCTCTCGAACCCGGGCGCCTTCGAGAAGCCCCGCCCCGTGGCCGCGCCGCACTCGCCGCGGGCCCATTTCATGAAGCTGCTGGCGACCGAGGACGAGGACGAGGCCGCCGCCGCGCTGGCGCGCATCGCCTGGACCCAGGGCGCCGACGCCTTCTTTGCCCAGACGCTGGTGACCGGCCACCGCTTCTCTGACGAGGCCCGGGAGTACCTGCAGCACCACGCCGCGGTCCCGGCGCTGTTCGCCGACAGCCCCGAGCGCGCGGCCCGGCTGCTCGAGGTCTACCGCCGGGAGCGCGGCCTCGACAAGAAGTTCTACGCGGCCATGCTGGCGCTGGCGGTCCCCGACTTCGAGCTGGCCGCCACCGAGATGCAGGCCTACCTGCGGGGCCTGGGCCGCGACAAGGAGGCCGAGGCCGCCGCCGCGCGCATCCGCCGCGCCCGGGACGCCGTGTGGATGCTCAACCGCGGCGAGGTCACCTGGGTGCGCCAGGTCTACGTGATGTCCTCCCTGTTCGAGTTCTGGTGGGACACCGCCATGCTGCTCTCCGAGCCCGACGCCCGCATGCCGCCGCTGGCTGCTATGTTCTACGCCAACGCCTTCCATTTCGCCCGGCTGTTCGGCGGCGACACCCGCGTGGGCACCGTCCCGACCACGCCCAGGGCGCGCGCGGCCCTGGTCCAGCTGGCCCCGGTGTTCCTGCAGCGCCCGTGGTGGACGCTCCCGGGGCACATGCAGCAGGATCTCATCGTCGTGATCGGCGCGTTCTCCTCCATGCCCCAGTGGTTCGGCGGCGCCGCCCGCGTCCGCGCCGTGATCCCGCCGGTGGAGAAGCGCGTGTACGAACTCACCCGCACCCGCCGCTTCACCGCGGTGACCGCGATGCTCTCCAAGCTGCGCGGCGCCGACCTGATCGCGGCCTCGGCCGCCTTCGGGCAGGGGCTGGTCGAGGAGGAGGAGTGGACCCTGGCCGCCGCCCCCCTGCGCCAGGGCCTGGAGAGCGGGAAACGCGAACTGATGCAGGGGCTGGTCACGGCCCAGCTCGAGGCCGGCCTGCCCGCCGAGGAGACCTCCACCGATCCCGAGGAGCTGGCCGTGCGCGCCGCGTGGTTCCTCGACGCCCTCGACGTCGACGCCGCCCTGGCGCTCCTGCCGCCCCTGGAGAAGGAGACCCTCTCCGACCCGCAGGCGCTGGTCCGGGCGCGCCTGCGGATCCTGCGGGGTGACCGCGCCGGCATCGACGAGCTCGCGGAGCTGGCCGAGAAGGACGGCCCCGCCGGCACCGAAGCGCGCCTGCTGGCGGCCGAGCTGGCCCTGGTCCACGACGCGCCCCCCGACGAGCTCTACCATTTCCTGGGACGCGAACTGTACGGCCCCCGCGGCGCCTGCGCGTTCGCGCTGCTGGCGCTGGGCGCGAGCCGCCAGGGCTGGCGCAACGCCGACGTCTTCCTCGAGCGCGCCGTGGCCATGGCCCGCGCCAAACCCGAGCAGGGCATCGACCTGGTGTGGCTGCTGACCCGCTGGGCGGCCTGGCCGGACCAGGCCTGGGAGCTTTCCCAGGCCGCCCGGGCCCTGTGGCCGTCGTCGAGCCGGCTGGCCTGGGCGCGCGCGGTGCTGCTGGCCCGCTCCGGCGAGCTCGGACAGGCCGCCATGGAGGCCGTCTACGCCCTCTCCCGCCGCCCCTACAACCCCCGCTACCGCGGGCTGTTCAATCAGGTCTCCCGCATGCTGCGGGCCACCCCGGACTGATCGCCCGGAACGGGCGCTTTCCTCTTGGTTCCCCGGGTAGTGCGCACGTGGGACCGTGCGCCCAACCCCGGGGCATCATTTCCGCAACGCCACCGAAGGTGGCGTAGGAAGGATGGTCCGGCGCAGGAGTGGGGGGTTGGGTCCGGCGCAGGGAATGGGCAGTTGGCGGGAACGAGGACGGGCGCAGGGAATGGGGGCTTTTCACCTGATCAACGGATTTCGGCGCCGCATTGGCCACATCGCGCCTGGGTGTTCTCATTGAGCGAACCACAGTATGGACAGGGGATTTTCACGATCTCCCGGATGATCACGCGCTCGATGATCTGCGGTGCAGCGGCGGGAGAGTCGCGGGAAGCGGCGTCCGCCACACCGGTCTTGGACGGCGAAATCCGGGCGATCTCCTCGAAGATCTTCTCCTTGACCAAGGTCCAATGTGCCATGCTGCCGATCCAGGTCAGCACGTACAGCCCACCCAGGAAGTCCCCGGTCTCCTTCGTGACGAAATCCGACGCGACCATCGCCGCGATCAGCGGTGCCGCATACAGGGCCCCGAATCTGGCCCACGATCGGTCCCGCGTCTTGGAGGCGGCGAGGATCCACGGAAGCCAGTTGACCGCCGGCACGTAAATCCACCAGGCCCACCGGTTCATGGGTGGAGAGGGAATGATTTCGCCACGCCTCAATTGTTCACCTTCTTTGAGCGGGGTCCGCGCACTGCAATTTTTCCCTTCCACGGGGAAATCGGCCCAGCCTTGAAGAAGAAAAAATACCCGGTCCCCCCTTTTCCTGCAACCGCTTTCTCCGGGACCGGAAAGTGGTCCGGCGCAGGGAACAGGCGCAGGACGGGAACGCGAAGCCGCCAAGGCGCAGGGGTGGCAGCTGTGGGGGCCCCCCGGCGCTTTGCGTCAGCAAAAGACGGGGGTGACAGCTGACAGGACCCCGGAGCCAAGCGGCGAGCGTGAACGCCGGCGGGTGCAGGGAATGGGGGCTTTCCTCTTCGGGTTCATCCGGGTCTTTCCTCTTGGTTCCCAGGGTAGCCGCGACCGGTCCCCCGGTCGCCCTACCCTGGGCTATCTTCCGTATAAGGATGGTCCGGCGCAGGGGTGGGGGGATGAATCCGGCGCAGGGAATGGGCGCAGGACGGGAACGAGGACGGGCGCAGGGGACGGGCAGTTGGCGGGAACTAAGACAGGGTGATCATGACGCGGTCCATCGTGCGGCAGGCCACCACGTCCACGCCCGCGACGCCGGCGACGTCGCGCAGGAGCACCTGGCCCAGGCTTACCGGCGCCTCGGCCCGGAGGTGGCGGATCGCGTCCATGGCCGCCGGGATGGCCTGGCGGGGCACCGGCGCCGACAGCTTCACCGGCAGGCGGCCGTAGACCGCGCCGGCGATGGGCACCGTGGTCGAGAAGGTGCGCCGCGGATCGGTGAACTCCTGGCGGGCGTACTTGGCCCCCCGGTTGCACTCCTGGCCCTCGATCTCGAGGATGGTGTCCCCCTCGTGGACCAGCCGCAGCGGGCACCCGATGGGGCAACTGATGCAGACGTAGTGCTGTTCCTGGCGTCCGGTCATGGGGCACCTCCCCCGTCGACCGGGAGCAGGTCGATCTGCAGGCGGTCCTCGTAGAAGCGCTCCAGCAGCTCGGGCTGGATGGTCAGGTGGATCATCTCCGCGGGCACCACGAAGCGCAGGCGGCGCTCGAGGAGGTTCCCCACGCGCAGGAGGCAGGGGGACATCCGCGTCTTGGCCCGCATGTACACCGTGTGGGGGCGGTCCGCCGACAGCGTGTGGGGCAGGCAGTAGCGCACGTTGGCCCCCGGCACCAGGGCGATGGCGTCCCGCGGGCGGCGGATCTGGCGGGCGTGCTCGCCGGCGAAGCGGCCCGCGCGCAGGGCCTCCTCGGTGACGAAGTCCACCAGGTCGTGCACGTGCAGCACGTTGCCGCAGGCGAACACGCCGGGCAGGCTCGTGGCCAGGGTGGAGTCGACCTTGGGACCGCCGGTCACCACGTCCAGCGCGATGCCCAGGCTCTCGGAGAGCTCGTTCTCCGGGATCAGGCCGATGGACAAAAGCAGCGTGTCGCAGGGCACGTCCCAGGCCCGCGCGGCGTCGGGCCGTCCCGCCTCGTCCACGGGCGCCACGGTCACCGCCTCGATGCGGTCGCGGCCGTGGATGCGCGTGACCGTCGTGGACAGGTGCAGCGGGATGCCGTAGTCGTCCAGGCACTGCACCACGTTGCGCGTGAGGCCGTTGGAGTACGGCATCAGTTCGAACACGCCCTCGACCTTGCAGCCCTCCAGGGTCAGGCGGCGGGCCATGATCAGGCCGATGTCCCCCGAGCCCAGGATGACCGCCCGCCGGCCCGGCAGGTAGCCGTCGAGGTTGAGGAGCTTCTGGGCCAGCCCGGCGGTGAAGATGCCCGCGGGACGGGTGCCCGGGATCCGCACGGCGCCGCGGGTGCGCTCGCGGCAGCCCATGGCGAGGACCACCGAGCGGCACTCCACCGTGGCCAGGCCGCCGCGTTCGCTGAGCACGCGCACCAGGCGGTGACCCGAGGAGTCCACGGCCAGGCCGGTGACGTAACTGTGGGGCACCACGTCGATGTCCCGGTCCATCACCTGCGTGACGAAGCGCTCGGCGTACTCGGGCCCGGTGAGCTCCTCGCGGAAGTGGTGCAGGCCGAAGCCGGCGTGGATGCACTGCCGCAGGATGCCGCCGGGCTCGGGCTCGCGCTCCACCACGAGCACGCGGGACACGCCGCTGTCGAGGCCCCCCAGGGCCGCGGCGAGGCCCGCAGGACCACCGCCCACCACCACCACATTGCGGCCAAGATTCATCTTCTCCCCCAGGTTGACCCTGCGCAGATAATCAACGCCATGGATGACCCCCTGCAAGTCTTCTCCCTCCACTCCGAGCTTGCGGCTCAGATGGGCGCCGGGGCCGACGAAA
>PHBF01000093.1 GCA_002841905.1 Deltaproteobacteria bacterium HGW-Deltaproteobacteria-17 | reverse complement strand
TCAGTTTGTGCACCTCCTGCGCCTGGGCGGGCGTGGCCGTGCGGCCCGTGCCGATGGCCCAGACGGGCTCATAGGCCACGATCAGGTTCGCGCGAAGATCGGCCGCGACGTGCGGCAGCACGGCGTCGATCTGTCCCCCGACGATCTCCCAGGTGCGCCCGGATTCACGCTCCTCGAGGGTCTCACCCACGCAGAACACGACCTGCAGCCCCGTCGCCAGGGCAGCCTGGACCTTCTCGTTGATGAAGGCGTCGGTCTCGTGGAAGATCTGGCGACGCTCGGAGTGGCCGAGGATCACGCCGTCGCATCCCAGATCCTTGAGCAGCGCGAAGGAGACCTCTCCGGTGAAGGCGCCCTTGGGGGCCGGATAACCGTTCTGGCCGAGCACCTTCAGGTGCGGATGCGCGGTGACGGTCTCGCGCACGGCGGCCAGCGAGGTGAACACGGGGGCCATGCCCGTGACCACGCGGTCGCGGGAGTCGGCGGTGGCGGACACCACCGCGTCGGCGAGGGCGCGGGAGGCGGCGACGTTGTTGTGCAGTTTCCAGTTGCCGTAGACGTGGAATTTCCGGGACATGGGATTGAAACCTTTCTGTTATTTCTCGAGGGCGGCGACGCCCGGGAGGATGCGGCCTTCCATCATCTCCAGGGAGGCGCCGCCCCCGGTGGAGACGTGGGAGATCTTGTCGGCGACGCCGGCCTGGTTGATCGCGGCCACGGAGTCACCCCCGCCCACGACCGACACGGCGCTGCTGCCGGCCACGGCCTGGGCCACGGCCAGGGTGCCCTGGGCCAGCACCGGATTCTCGAACACGCCCATGGGGCCGTTCCAGAAGATCGTGGACGCCCCGGCCAGCGCCTCGGCGAAGGCGCGGCGGGAGTCCGGACCGATGTCCAGCGCCATCTTCGTCATGGGCACGCCGGACGCCACCGGCACGGTCTCGACGGCGGTCGCCTCGAGGCCGTCGGCGATCACCAGGTCCGTCGGGAGCAGGAACTGCACGCCGCGGGCGCGGGCCGCCTCCTCGATCTCCTTGCACAGGCCGAACTTGTCGGCCTCGACCCGGGAGGCGCCCATGTTCTTGCCGCGCGCGGCCAGGAACGTGTTGGCCATGGCGCCGCCGATGATGATGACGTTGACGAGCTCCAGCAGGTTGCGGATGACGCCCACCTTGTCGGCCACCTTCGCACCGCCGAGGATGGCCACGAACGGCTTCTCGGGGTCCTTGAGCAGCTTGGTGAAGAACTCGACCTCCTTCATCATCAGGAAACCGGCGCCCTTCTCCTCGAAATGGGCGACCATGCCGGCCGTGGAGCCGTGGGCCCGGTGCGCGGTGCCGAACGCGTCGTTGACGTAGACCTCGGCCAGCGCGGCGAGCTCCCTGGAGAACCCGGGATCGTTGCCCTCCTCGCCGGCGGAGAACCGCAGGTTCTCCAGCAGCAGGATCTGGTTGGGCTTGAGGTCCGTGGCCAGGCGCGTCACGCCGTCGCCGGTGGGTTCGTCGGCGACGAGGATGTCGACGCCGGGCAGCTTCTCGGAGAGGACCTTGCCCACCGGCTGCATGCTGTATTTCGGATTGGGTTTTCCGTCGGGCCGGCCCAGGTGGCTGGCCAGGATGATCCGGGCCCCGCGCTCGAGCGCATGGCGGATGGTGGGCAGCGCCGCGTCGATGCGGGTGGTGTCGGAGACCTCGCCGGTCTGCTTGTTGATCGGCACGTTGAAGTCCACGCGGATGAAGACACGTTTTCCTTCGATCGGAAGCTCACGGATGCTGTAGATGGCCATGACTAGCCCTCCTTCGTTTCAGTGGGATGAGAACGGTGAAAAACAGTGGAATATCATACGGTTACAGTTTGGACGCGACCAGCTCGGCCAGGTCCAGCAGGCGGGCGGAATAGCCCGACTCGTTGTCGTACCAGGCGAGGGTCTTGATCATGTTGCCCATGACCACGGTGTTGCCCAGATCGGCCGTCGAGGAGGCCTGGCAGCCGTTGAAGTCGATCGACACCAGGGGCTCGTCGCTGACGTGCAGGTAGCCGGCCAGGGGGCCTTCCTTGGCGGCGCGGCGCAGCTGGTCGTTGACCTCTGCGGCGGTGGGGACCTTCTCGACCGTGCAGACGAAGTCGACCACGGACACGTTCGGGGTCGGCACGCGCATGGCGTAGCCGTCGATCTTGCCGTTGAGATCCGGCATCACGAGGCCGATGGCCTTGGCGGCGCCGGTGGAGGTCGGGATCATGGACATCGCGGCGGCGCGGGCCCGGCGCAGATCCTTGTGGGGCAGATCCAGGATGTTCTGATCGTTGGTGTAGGAGTGGATCGTGGTCATCAGGCCGTGCAGGATCTTGTAGTTCTCGTGGATCACGCGGACCACGGGGGCCAGGCAGTTGGTCGTGCAGGACGCGTTGCTCATGATGTGCTGCGTCGCGGCATCATACAGGTGCTCGTTGACGCCCATGACGAACGTGGGGACGCCCTTCTCGCCCGGGGCCGAGATGAGGACCTTCTTCGCGCCGGCGGTCAGGTGCGGCTGGGCCTTCTCGAGGGAGCGGAAGATGCCCGTGCATTCGAGGACGATGTCCACGCCGAGGTCCTTCCACGGCAGCTCGGCCGGGTTCTTCACGGCGAAGATCTTGGCGTTGTGGCGCCCGACCTTGAGCACGTCCCCGTCCAGCGTCACACCCTCGTAGGGCCCGTGAACGGAGTCATATTTGAACAGGTGCGCCAGGGTGGCGGGGCTGGTGAGATCGTTGATGGCAACGACTTCCAGGGAACTCTCGCGCTTGGCCAGAAGGCGAAGCACCGTACGACCGATACGACCGAAACCATTGATAGCAACTTTCGTCATCTTAAGTACCTCCTTGATGCGAAGTCGGCGACAGCTTATGCCCGATTCCATGTTATTGTCAAGTCAGACTTTCAACCCAACTGCACCTTGACCCGGCGTCCGTTTCAGGTCAGCATCGGATCATGAAACCGGAATTCCATGCCTCACGCACCTTCGACTACGGCCCGCTGCCGCCGCGCTGGTGGATGCTGGCCGTGGGCATCGTGGCCCTGCTGCTGACCGGGCTGTTCGGGCTCACGATGGTCCACCGCAGGGCCTTTCTCTGTGTTCGCGCCGAGCCTGGAGGCGGCACCTGCCGGATCGTGTCGGAGACGCCCTGGACGGCAACCGTTGAGAATTCCATTGACGTTTCCGCCGTTCGCGAGGTGCGCTGGCGCGACACCTCCAGCCCCAAGGGCGGAAAAAAGGGGGAGACGGTGCTCATCCTGGCCTCGGGACACGAAATCAGGGTCGCCACCGGGCCCCAGCCGGCCTCCCGGGCGGCCTACGAAAGAATTCAATCTTTTTTTAACAATCCAGGACAAGCGACCCTGGCCGAGCGGGTGGCGCCAACCCCGTGGCTCTGGCTGGGGGCCCTGGCCATGCTGGTGGCCGGCCTCGCGCTCCTGTTCGTGTTCGCCCGGACCGTGACCTCGTTCCGGATAGAACTCGAGGACGGCGGCGGGCGCCTCCGCATCCGGGCGAGCCGGCACGGGGTGCCCGGCCGCTGGCGGGAGCTGGAGACCGGCGGGCTGCGTGGGCTCGTCGTCGAGACCTCCTCGTTCATTCCGTGGCACGCCAAGTCCAGCTCCACGCCGATCCCGACGGCGCGTCTCCTGCTGAAGCTCCCCGGGAACCGCACCGTACCGCTGACCCCGGGATTCCACGAGAACCCGGCGGCCACCGTCGGCCTGAAGGACGAACTGGGAAGCGCGCTGGGGCTGTGGCATGAACCCGACGTGCCGACCGTCGAATCCTCCCGAACCCCGGACGACGGCCCCCTCCCGGCGGATCCTTACGCAGACGTCGATGCGCAGCTGGCCGTCGCGTCCCAGCCGGAGCGCTTCTCCTGGAAGGTGCACGGCAAGCGGATGCTCCTGCTCGGGGGCGTCCTGGTGGTCGGGTCCCTGGCCTTCCTGCTCGTCTCCACGTACCTGACCGGAGAGACGGGGCGCCTCACGGTGCGGTGCGAGCACCGCTGCCGGTTCGGAGCCACCGAATGCCTGCCCGGCGGCGGCTGGTCCTCCCCCCTGAAGCCCGGCGCCTACACCCTCGAGGTCTGGAACCCCGCCGTGCCCGGCAACTGGCAGTCGATCCTCGTGGAGGTGCGCGACGGCGAGACAACGCACTTCATCTGCCGCCCCCGGTAGTTGAAAATCAGTACACGATGAAGGGGACGCGGACGTCGAACAGGACGTTGAAGCCGAACAGGAAGTCCATGGCGAAGGACCAGCGCTCACCGTCACGCTTGAGGGCGTAGGCCTCGTGGGTGAACGAGAAGAAGATGCGGTTGTTCAGCGCGAAGTAGAGCTTGTTGGACATCTGGATCTCGTAGTTGAGCGGCTCCCCGTCGGAGTCCAGGACGTAGCCGTCGAGGCGGCTCTCCCCCTTGACGCCCTGGCCGAAGACCTTGAACACGTCGCCGTTGTTGAGCTGCCAGCCCGCGTACAGGGTGTTCTGGGCCTTCACGTCCTCCTCGCCGTACTCGCGGCGCATGCCCGCGCCGGCCTTGAAGAACAGGCGGCTCTCCCAGACCTCCATGCCCAGGCCGAGGATGCCCGTGAACAACTTGGCGCGGTAGCTCTCGTCGCGCAGGGACGGCGTGAACTCGGTGAGGTAGCCGATGTCGACGAAGGGGATCGGCGCCCACCAGGAGCCCTTCCACCAGGAGTTCTTCGGGCTCTTGAGCTGGTACAGCAGGTTGAGCTTCACCTCGTCGGCGGACTCGGTGTCGACGTCGGTGGTCTGGCCGAGCTCGTCGACCTGCGTCGTCCAGGTCTTGCCGTACAGCAGGCGGGCGCGGCCCGTCAGCGCGTGGGTGACGTTGGAGATGCCCGTGAAGATCGTGATGTCGACGTTCATCGAGGTCAGGTCCTGCCCCATCAACTTGGGCTTGTCGGCGTACACACCGGTGTGGAACACGTTGGAGTGGCCGAAGGTGATGCCCACGTTGCCGCCGCCGTTCCAGACGTAGTTCTTCCAGAGATCGGGGAAGTCCGACGACGCGTCGAGCCCGCGAGCCTTGCCCGTGCGACCCTCGAAGTACTCCATCATCAGGGTGCGGACGCCCTTCTCACCGGGATCGAAGCCGGTCTGCGCAGCGATGATGCCGCCGCCGCCGGACGCGACGAACTGGGTCGTGACCACGGCGTAGTGCAGGTCGTCCTCGATGTCGCGGTTGTTGATGGTGAGCCCGGCCTTGGTCTTCTCCAGGCCCAGCACCTTCAGCGCGCCCGTGGTGGAGTCGGCGAAGGCGCCCAGCAGCGTCTTGATGTCCTTGCCCTTGAGGTTGAGCACGACCAGCGCCGAGTCGGTGCGGATCAGGCGCGCGATCATCTCACGCGTGACCGGGCCCGACACGGGGAAGTCGAAGTGGTTGAGCACGTCGCGGTTGATCACGGCCAGCTCCGTGCGCTCGGTCGTGCGCATGACCCCCAGCATGTAGGCGAGAAACGGCTCGAGCTCCATGGGCTTCTCGATGACGTTGTTGCCCAGGGGTTTGTTGAACGCCTCGCAGAACGCGCCGACGTGGACGGCGCCGGGATCGTCCGCGGCCAGCTCCCGCACGGGCACCGGGATGTCCATGGCCTCCGTGGCCGAAGGATCCACGACGAAGCCGCCCTTTTCGCCGGGCAGGACCGCCAGGCGCAGCCGGGTCAGGCTGCGTCCGAACCGGGAGGACCCCACGATCAGCGCGCCCTGGTTGCGCTTGATCAGCGGGATGTAGCCCAGGTTCTGGATCGACGGGCTCTGGGACTGGGAGGCGAAGACCACGGCCGGCTCGGCCACGTCGAGCCCACGCAGGAATCCGAGGATGCCCCCCGGATAGGACATCTCCGTGTCGAGATGGGAGATCAGGAAGACCAGGTGGACGCCGTCCTTGTTCAATTCAGCCAGCTTGGCCTTGTAGGCCTTGACCGGATCGGTGAACTTGAACATCGCCCGGACGGCCTTGGGCAGCCGCGCGTTCTGGGCCTCCGGGAACAGTGCGATCACGCCGATGCGCACGCCATCGATGACGATGACCTGGTGCGAAGAGAGGCGCTCCCTGCACCGGGTGGCCTGTCCCTTCTCGCACTCGACGTTGGTGGCCAGCAGGGGGATCTCTGCCTTCGAGAAGGCTCCGGTCGCCGCCTCGAGCACCTTGTCGGGGGCGAGGAAGTCCTGGGGACCGTAGGCGTTCACCATCATGCCCATCTTCCGGTACTCTCCGGCGATGAACGCCGCCCCGGCGGTGCTTTCAAGCAGGAAATGCCCCATGGCATCGGGCGAGAACAGGTTGCCGCCGCCGATGAGGACGGGCTTCCCGCCGGCCGGTCTGAGGTCCGGCGCCAGCTCGGCGATCTTGAGCTGGATCGCCTGCAGGTAGGAGCGGGGCTGCTTTCCGAGGCAGTCGGGGGTGTAGAAGCGGCCATACAGATCGGAGGTGAAGAGGAAGTCGAGCTGCTTGAGATTCGACCGGGAAACCGGCTCGTCCGCAGACGGCTCCGGTTCCGCCGCAGGCGGGAGCGGCTCGGGGACGGGCGTCGGCGTGACCTTCTCGGCATCGTTCGTGGCGGGCGGCGGCGCCGGGGCCACCGCGGGTGGCGCGCCGGGCTTCTGCGCGTGAACCCCCGCCGGAAGGAGACTCAAAATCATGAACAGGGAAATCATCCAAGACGAAATTCGAAAGAACATCATGACCTCCTCGATGTTTTCGGAAGATTAATTCCGCAATCAAGCCTTGTCAACCACTATCCAATGGTCCAAGGCCACGGACTCTGATTCCCGCAATGGGGAATCACCCTGCGATTGGATGGATGGAGCTGGCCGGAGCCTATTCTTCTTCTTCTTCGGGCTTGGCAGCGGAGATGATCTTGTCGGCGATCTCGTTGGGCACGCGCTCGTAGTGGTCGAACGTCATGGTGAACGTGCCGCGACCGGAGGTCATGGACTCGAGGTCGGCGCTGTACTTCTGGATCTCGGCCAGCGGGACCTGCGCGTTGATGGTGACCATCTTGCCCTTCTGCTCGGAGCCCAGCGGGCGACCGCGCTTGGAGGTGATGTCGCCCATGATGGCGCCCATGTAGTCCTGCGGGACCGTGACGAACAGGTTGTAGATGGGCTCGAGGAGCACCGCGCCGGCGGTCTTGACGGCCGCCTGGAAGCCCTTGGAGCCGGCCATCTGGAAGGCCGCGTCGGAGGAGTCGACGTCATGGTACTTGCCGTCGAGCAGCGTCACGCGGACGTTGATGACCTGGTGGCCGGCGATGACGCCCTTGGCCATGCGGTTGCGGATGCCCTTCTCGACGGAGGGAATCCAGTTCTTCGGGATCGCGCCGCCGAAGATCTTGTCGACGAACTCGAACTCGACCGGGGAATCGGACGGCAGCGGCTCGAGCTCGATGAAGCACACGCCGAACTGGCCGCGACCGCCGGACTGTTTCTTGTGCTTTCCTTCGGTGACCGGGCTCTTCTTGGTGATGGTCTCGCGATACGGGATGCGCGGCAGCGTGGTCTCGACCTCGACCTTGTTGCGGCGGAGCTTCTCGATGACCACATCGAGCTGCATCTGGCCCATGCCGCCCAGCAGCTGCTCGGAGGTCTCGGGATCGCGCCACACCTTCAGGGAGGGCTCCTCCTGCACGATGTCGTTGAGCTTGCCGCCGAGCTTGTCCTCGTCGGCCTTGGACTTGGGATGCACCGCCACCACCGCGACCGGGACCGGGGCGGGGGCGACCTCGAAGACGAAGTTGTCGCTCTCGTCGACGATGGTGTCGCCGGTGAAGGTGCCCTTCAACTTGGCCACCGCGCCGATGTCGCCGGGGCTGAGGAATTCCGCGTTGTCACGCTTCTTGCCGCGCAGGACGTACAGTTGGCCGCAGCGTTCCTTCTTCTGCTGGGTGACGTTGTTGAAGTTGCCGTCGGAGGCGATGCCGCCGGAGACCACGCGGAAGATGCTCACGCGGCCGATGTCGGTCGTGAAGGACTTGAAGACGAGCCCGGAGAACTTGGGGCGGTCGACGGTGATCTCCAGCATGGTGTCGCCGTCCTTGGCGAGGAACGGCTTGCGCTGCTCGGGGCTGGGGAAGAACTCGTTGACGAAGTCGAGCACGGTGTCGATGCCGATGAGCTTCTTCGAGGAGCCGCACAGGATCGGGATGAGCTTGCCGTTGCGGACCGCGCCCGGGAACGCCCCCTTGATGTCGTCGAGGGAGAGCTCGCCCTCCTCGAGATACTTGTCTGTCAGGGCGTCGTCGGCCTCGGTCAGCCCCAGCTCCCCCACGGCGTCCAGCGCGGTCCGGGCTCGGATCAGGTCGATCCCCGCGTCGCCTCGCAGCCGCTGTTCGATCGGCGCGCGGCCCACCAGAATGACCCGCAGCGGTGAGTTGTCTGGTCCGGGTGTCATTCGAGGCGACTCTTCAATACCGGCAAACATCATGGGCCTTCAATAACCATTCCATCCCCGCCCACGCGGGCGCGGCGCCGCCGGCTCTC
>PHBF01000092.1 GCA_002841905.1 Deltaproteobacteria bacterium HGW-Deltaproteobacteria-17 | reverse complement strand
TAGCGGACGAGGTTCTGGTAGGGTGAAGGCACGAGCGCGGAGAGGCAGCGCCAGAGGAACTGGCGGCGCAGGAAGGCCACGGGCTCGAAGGTCAGGTGGGTCCTCGTGGAGTCCGGTTTTGGCCAGGGTCGGTGCAGTTGATAGAGGACGTTGCCGTCGGGGGCGATGGAGATGCGGTCGAGCGCAAACGGGGCAGCCACAGAGCCAGTTGGACGGCCCGGTGCAGCAGTGCGGACACTCGCCTTGGAGTGCGGCCTCCGGGGTATCCGGAGCCGTCAACGCTCGCCTGCCGGGCCTGGGCCAGGAGAGTCTACAGGTGCTCGTGCACTACCCTGGCGGCTGCCTCTTCTTTCCGGGGTGCTGGTCATATTCGACCGAAAAACAACGAAATAGACGGGGTTTCGCAGCCCTGAGCCTGACGACAGGCTCTACGCGGGGCGACCGAGGGTTTTTCCCGACAGGCTCCTAGAATTCACCCATCGTGACCGTCAGGCCGCAGTTGGTGCAGCGGCAGTCCGTCAGCAGCAGCGGGGACTGGCCCGGGAGGGTGAGCGTGGCGCTGGAGTTCTTGAGCTTGGCCGTGTCGATGTGGAGCTGGTAGGTGGTGACCTCGCGCACGCCGGCCTCGTTGACGGTGGCGCGCACCTGGGCCGTGGCGATGCCGAAGGGGCCCAGGAACGGGTGGTCGAAGCGCTCCTCGAGCTCCAGGGTGAGCTTCTGGTTCACGAACACCTTGCGGCCGGTGGGGCGTCCGATGTTGTCGTAGGAGAACTCCGAGCGGGTGATCTTCTTCGTGGGCTCGTGGATCATCGTCGCGCTGACGATCTGGTGCTTCGCGTTGTAGGTGGAGACGAGGCTGGTGTACTGGTTCTCGAAGATGTCCTGGGCCACGGCGGGCTGTCCCTTCTCGTCGGTGCCCTTCTCCTCGACGACCAGGCCGGCCGGATCGCGGATCAACTGCACGCGGACGGTGCCTTCCTTGGGCGAGGTCACGCGGCGCTCCACCATGCGACCCTTTTCATAGCGGCGCTCCACGCGGCGCTCGAGCTGGCCGTTCTTGTGCTTCTCGACGCGCACCAGCAGGGCGCGGTCGAACTGGCGGGTCTCGCGGGTGATCTCCTTCCCGTTGAGCTCGACGACGAGCTCGGTGGAGAGCACCCATCCGCCGGGCGCGTAGGAGGTGGACAGGCGTGTCGTCTTCTTCTCGCGGGGCCAGCGGACCTGGTGGGTCAGTTCGCGGCCCTTGGCGTCGTAGGTCGAGGTGGATTCAAAGACCGGCTCCGGGCCGTCGGCGAAGTCCTGCTTCTGGATGAGCTGGCCGATCTCGTTGAACTTCCAGGTGATCCGGGAGACGGCGTTCCTGCGGTCGCCACCCCCGCAGGATTCGCAGGCGGTGCTGCGGGTGGTCAGGGCGGGCTTTCCGTCGGCGTGGCTCCAGCGCTCCTCGGTCAACTTCCCGGAACTGTCATAGAAGTACTGCACGACCGAACCGTCGGGCCACTCCTGCGCCGAAGGAGGCGTGCCGTCGCCCCGCAGCAGCGTCTGCTTCACGAGTTGTCCCGACGCGCTGTATTCGTACTGCAGGATCTCGGTGCGGTTCTTCCCCTGGAACAACTCGGCCTTGAGCAGGTTGCCCACCGCGTCGTATTCGTACTCCGTTCGCAGCGGCTCGGGCTCGTCGGAGATCCGGATCTCCCGCGAGGTCACCAGCGAGTTGCGGCCGTAGGTGACCGTCTCGGTGTCGACGGGCTGGTGAAGGTAGGTACGTTCGAGGCGGGTCACCCGGCCCAGCGCGTCGTACTGCATCCGGGCCTTCTCCAGGGCAGGCAGCTTGGTGGCCACGCGCTGCTCGGGCCCCGAGCCCCTGCACTCGAAGTTGTGGAGGTTGCCGCGGTACTTCTCGTATTCGGTGACCAGGCCGGCGCCGTCTCGCGACCAGCGCTCGGACTGCTGCACCACCTGGTTCTCGTCGAGGACGCGGCGCTGCACGGGGCGCCCCGCTGCGTCGTACTCGCTGATCTCCTCCTCGACCAGGCGCGGACCGTCGAACCGTCGTTCGAGGATGCGGTGGCCGAAGCGGTCGAGCTTGACCTCGAGGGTGAGCTCGGTCCCTTCGACGGTGATCGCGCGCCCGACGGCGGAGAACGGGCTCTTGTATTCATAGCTGGTCTGGGACTTGATCGATCCGTCCTCGTACTTCTCGGCGATCAGGACCAGGCGTCCCGAACTGTCGTAGCGGCTCTCCTGCCACAGTTCCACCGCGCCCTGGGGCGCGAGCTTCTGGTACTTCATGAAAATCTGGTCGTTCTGGACCATCACCTGCTGGAGCTCCACGGACTGGAGCAGGCCCTGGCGCGAGTGGGTCACGATGCGACGTACCAGCCCCTGCTCGTCGGTCTCCAGGCGCTTCTTCTGCAGCGTCACGTTGTGCGGGTTGAGGACGGCCTGCTCGACCTTCTGTGGGGAGGCGACGGAGAAGCAGGAGCGCTCCGTCTGGCGCCCGAGGGGGCCGAACTGGTTCACACAGACCTTGGGTTCCATCACCTCCAGGCTCAGGCGTCCCAGCACCGTCCCCTGATCGTCGGCGTGCACCAGCTCGGTCAGGTTCTTCCTGTCGTCCCAGGTGTAGGTCCAGCTCTCCAGCTCGCGGCGCTCGGAGTCGAGCTTGCGGATGCGCTCGATGCGGCCGTCGGCCAGCGTCTGCACCTCGAGGGGCGCGGCCGCATCGGCGGGGCGCTCCAGCAGCGGCACGGGGACGCCGCGATAATCGGCCGCCAGGAACGCATAGCGTTTGGTGACGGCCGGGGCGACGGGCGCGGGTCTGTCCGCGTTGGCCGCCGCCTGGGTCGAGGCGCCCGAAGGATCCTCGGGTGTCTTGCGGCAGGAGATCGCCAGCAGGGCCAAGAGCAGGAACCGGAACGTGTGTGCTACCATGAAATCACCTGTTTCCCGTCATTCCACATATTGCATCTGGCCGGGAAGTTCAAGGGTCACGTCCTCGGAAAGCAACCGGGCTGCCTCGGCCAGCGCAGGCGTGATACGTGCGGGAAGCTGGATTTTCAGCGTGATGATGAAATCTCCGGCCAAAGAGTTGTCGTTCCCCTGCACGCCGTGCCCGGGGACGCGCAGCTGGGTGCCCTGCTGGGAGCCCGGCGGCACCGTCAGCCGGATGACCTTGCCCAGCGGCGTCTCGAGCTTGAGCTTGGTGCCTTTGAGCGCCTTCTCGACGGTGATGGGCACCGTCACCAGCACGTCGCGGTCCTTGCGCGTGAAGTACGGGTGGGGCTGCACGCGGATGGTCAGGACCAGGTCACCCGGGGTGCCGCCGGCCGCAGCGGCTGATCCCTGATGCCGGATGCGCATCTTCCGTCCGTCGTCGGCGCCGGGGGGGATGCGCACCTTCAGCGTGCGGTCGATGATCTGGGTGCCCTGTCCGCCGCAGGCCTGGCAGGCACCCGCCCCGCGGCGCGCCCCACGCCCACCGCAGGCCGGGCAGCGGTCCTGGTACCGCAAATGGATCTCGAGCTGGTCCCCCCGGATGGCCTGGAGGAAGTCCAGGTTCAGCGTCTGATGCAGATCGCGTCCCCGGGGCGCTGAGCCGAAGCCGCTGCCCCCGAAGCCGAAGCCGCCTCCCGCACCGAGGTCGTCGAAGCCCGCCTGGCCGCCGCCGCCGAACATGTCGCCGAAGATGAACTTGAGGAAGTCGTCGGTGGAGTGCACGCTGCTCCCCTGTCCGCCGTTCCATCGGAAACCGCCGCCGGAGGCCTCCCGGGCGTGGGCATACTGCCTGGCCTGCTCGGGATCGAAGCCGGGCCGGGTGGCGAGCTCGCCGAACTCGTCATAGAGCTTGCGCTTCTCCGGGTCTCCGAGCACGTCGAACGCGGCGGAAATCTCCTTGAACTTGTCCGATTTCTTCGGGTCGTTGTCCGTCCGGTCGGGATGAAACTTCATGGCCAGTTTGCGATAAGCCTTCTTGATTTCATCGGAACTGGCCGTCCGCTCGACACCCAGGATTTGATAGAGGTCACGCATCATCTACCTCAACTAGCCGTGAACAACATGTGCCTGTCGTTGCAGGCGTGTGGCATTCTAATCATGCAGGTGGGTGCGTCAAGAACGTACGCGTGATCAATACTTTGTGACTTCCCTTTTCGGCGAAAAAAAGTATAACTAGGGCAATGCCGATCAACCAAGTACGCCTTTCATGAGGTTCCCAATGAAAAATCACCGGATTCTATCCCTCAGTCTCGTCGTTTCCCTTTTTCTGGCGTTTGCCTGCACCAAGACCCCCGCGGAGATGTATCAACTGGGCCTCAAGAACGAGAAGGGGCTCGGCGTTCCGGCCAACGACCTCAAGGCGGCCACCTGGTATGAAAAGGCCGCCGAGAAGAATCACCGGGATGCGCAGTTCGCCCTGGCCTTCCTCTACGAAAAGGGTCGTGGCGTTGCCAAGGACATCAACAAGGCCGCGATGTGGTACGAGAAGGCGGCCAAGGCAGGTCATCCCGAAGCGCCCTTCCGCCTCGCCCTCGCGCTGGAGGAGTCCGGAAACGCCGCCAACATGGCCCGGGCCATGGAGTGGTTCAAGAAGGCGGCCGAGACCGGGGATGTCCAGGCGATGTTCCGGGTGGGTGAGATGTACCTGACCGGTCGCGGCGTGCCCAAGAATCCCGCCGAGGCCATGGTCTGGTACCGCAAGTCCGCCGAGAAGAACCACGCCCGTTCGCAGCTGCGCCTCGGCGAGATGTACAAGGACGGCATCGGCGTGCCCCAGGACGCCGAGGAGGCCGCGAGCTGGATGAAGAAGGCCGCCGAGCAGGATCTGCCCGAGGCCCAGCACGCGATGGGCCTGACCTATTTCAACGGTCGCGGGTTGCAGCAGAACTACGAGAAGGCCCTCTTCTGGTTCAAGAAGGCCGCCGATCAGGGCGTGCCGATGGCGCATTTCTATCTCGGCATCATGTACCGCAAGGGCTACGGTGTCATGTCCAACGTCCAGGAGTCGAACCAGTACCTGAGGACCTGCCTGGAGAAGTTGAACCTGTCCGCCGAGGCCGGCGACGCCGAGTCCATGTATCATCTCGCCACGATGTACGACGTGGATGCCTACGGCCTGATCGACAACATCCAGCTCGCCTTCAAGTGGTACCTCGCCTCGGCACAGAAGGGGTACCTCGACGGGCAGAACGACGTGGCGGTGCTGTATCTCAACGGCCGCGGCACGGAGAAGAACCTGCAGGAAGCCGTGAAGTGGTTTCGCGTGGCGGCCGAGGCAGGCTCGGCCATCGCCCAGTACAACCTCGGTCGCCGCTATCTCTACGGCAACGGCGTGGAGAAGAACCTGTCCGTCGGTCTGGAATGGATCCGCAAGGCGGCGGCCCAGAATTATCCCGACGCGTACTATCAGTTGGGGACTATGTATGAATATGGCGAGGGCGGGACCTCCGATCCCGCCGAGGCCCTGAAATATTACAAAAAGGCCGCCGATCTCGGGCACAGCAACGCGCTCAATGACTATGGCCGCATGTTCTACCTGGGCAAGGGCGTCGCCATGAACAAGCTCGAGGCCTTCAAATGGTACGAGAAGGCCGCCGACAAGGGGAACATGTACTCGCAGTTCAATGTGGCCTACATGTACCTCAACGCCGAGGGCGTGAAGGAAAACCTGCCCGAGGCCATCCACTGGTTCACCAAGGCCGCCCTGCAGGGCTTTGACCAGGCGCAGTATTATCTGGCCCTGATGTACTATCGGGGCATCGGTGTGGCGGCCAACCCCAAGGAATCCGAGAAATGGTTCCGCAAGGCCGCACTGCAGGGGCACCTGCGTGGGGCATACTACCTCGCCATCATCGTCGAGAAGGGCGAGGGCGGCGTGCCTGAGGACGCTCCGCTGGCCGCCCGTCTCTATCAGATTCTTCTGGACAAGGGCATGACCGAGGTCACCGTGCCGCTGGCGCAGATGTACAAGGATGGCCGGGGCGTCGAGAAGAACTATGCCAAGGCACTGGAGCTGCTGAACAAGGCCGCCATGGACAAGGTCCCCGAGGCCATGCACGAGATCGGCAACATGTATCGCGAAGGGCTGGGCGTGAACGCCAGTCCGACGACGGCCTTCGATTACTATCTCAAGGCCGCCAACCTGGGCTATGCGCCTTCCATGAACAATCTTGGCAACATGTACAAGGAAGGCCTTGGCGTCCCCAAGAACGACAAGGAAGCCGAAGCCTGGTTCAAGAAGGCCGCCCAGCGCGGCAACGTGAAGGCCAAGCGCGCCCTCGAGGAGCTGCAGAAGGAAATCCAGCAGCAGCAGAATCCGGGCGCCCCCGGCACCCACACGCCCCCTGGAAAATAGGCCCCAAGGGGGCCCGTCGGTGAAGGCCCCGGTCGCCAAGAGCCTGTCTTCATGCTCAGCATGTCCGCATGCTGCGGGATGCGTTCCCCCCTCCGTCTCGTCGTCGTTGGGTCGAAAAATTCCGAAAATCTTCATCAAACGGCTTTTTTCAAGGATTTTCCCGCATCAAGGATGTCCTGGCAGATTTTCCCGAAGCGCTCCTGATCGGCTTCGGAGAATTCGGTGGACGCTGGGTGGGGGGCGGCCGGCTCCAGGCGGACGAAGGACGGCGCGAGGGGGTCAGGGGAGGGAGCCGGCCTCGGCGGCCTCGAGGTTGATGACGAACTGCCAGACCCCGAGGAAGGTGAGGTTTCCCTTCTCGATGGTCTTGCGCATGGGCTCCGGGACCTGGACCCGGTGGCCGGGGATGACCCCGCCCTGGGCGTTGAGCAGCGTGACGCCGATGTGACAGGACCCCTCGGGAATGGTGAAGGAGGTGACACCGCGAAGGGTGTCGCCGGCCCGGTTGGAGTCACAAGTGAAGTCGCAGTTGGAGACCGTTCCGTCGGTGCAGTAATCGGTCCCCGGTGCGCTCACGGGTCGGATGGAGATCCGGACGGTCCGGATCGCGTCCGCGCCGAGCTCCTGGGCGTTGCAGGCATAGGCGTGGAAGTCGGTGCCGCGGATGACCCACGCGATCTCCACGGCGCCGCCGTCCTGCACCTCGCAGGCGGCCAGGGCCAGCAGGAGTCCTGCCGTCAGCAGTCCCGAAAGCGCGCGTCGGATCATTCGATCACCCGGACGGTCTTGAACCGCGAAATGCCGGCCTTGCCGGCGGTCACCAGGATGTACTTGGTGATCTCGGGATCGGCCTCCAGGGTGAGATGAAGGACCGGGACCGCATCGCGGGGAAGGGTCGCGAGGTGGTCGGCCAGCACCTTGAGCAGCGCAGGGCAGATGATGCCGTCGGCGTCGAGGGCGCCGGCGGGCATGGCGCCGTTCTCGAGTGTCAGGACCGCCTGGCCGTTGACGAGGATCCGGTCCTTCTCCTGACGGACCAGCAGGCCGGACACCGGGCCGGCTGCCACCTTGGGCTCAGCCTGTTTGGGTTTGTCGCACCGGGTGCGGATGAAGTTGACAGGGACCAGGATGACCGGCGCCAGCTGGGTTCGCGCGGCGGTCCGATACACGAGGTCGATCAGGGTGCGGGGATGCTTCTCGTGGATGTAGATCAGCATCTCGGTGTAGGGATCGGAGCCGCGCCTGGAGAACTCCTGGTAGATCGACTCGAGCAGCGGCGGATACACCGCACGATCCGAGGCGTCGGTGAAGCGTCCGCCGCGGATCTTTCCCACCGGGGCGCCGTTGACCAGCAGCACCGTATCCGTGACGAAGATGTCCAGGCGGTTGTCCGGTGATTCGGCGAGGATCTCACGCACCTGCTGCTGGAGGGGGATGCGGGGACAGGCGTCGTGACGGGTGCAGCCGGCGGCGACCATCAAGAGGAAGGAGAACAGGATGAGAGAACGGCGCATGCACCGCATTTTACCGTTTTTCAGGCACAAAGCAACGCGGGAAGTATGCCCGTCGGGGTGGATGATCCGACCGGGCATGATCGACGCCACCACCGGCGCGCGGTCATCCCGGCAGGCGAAGGACCGCATCGGCCAACGTCAGGAACGGGCGGCCCTGAACGCGGGCCCGGTCGAGGATCCGGTCCAGCGCCGAGAGGCGACGTGCCAACGGGATGCGCAACATGAAGTCCTGTCGAGCCAGCGGGGTCGGCTCCGTCCCCGGCGTGAAGTCGGTCAGGTGAAGGTTCAGGATCCACGGCCGGGAGACGGGTGTGTCGAACAGGCGGGGGAAAGGGCATGCGTGGATCAAGGGTCCAACGGCGGGAAGCCCCCAGCGGGAGGCCCCGATCGGGATCTCCCAGATCGGGGAGCTGCCTGGCCTGTGCGGTGCAGAAGGATCGGGATGGTAAGGCGCGGGCGAGGTCCATATGTCCGCAGCGGGATGCAGGATGGTGTTCGTGCTGCGGCCCTTCAGTCGCAACGCCAGCGAAGTGGCGAGCTTGGCGGCCGGATAGATCCAGCCCGTGATCTGGGAGGATGAATACCTGTAGCCGAGCTCCTCCAGCGCCCGAACGGCGGACACGGGCAGGTGATAGCCGGGCGAGCGAAAACCATGGCAGACAAGCCCGTGGTCGGC
>PHBF01000520.1 GCA_002841905.1 Deltaproteobacteria bacterium HGW-Deltaproteobacteria-17 | reverse complement strand
GCCGGCACGGCCTGAGCGTGCCGTCTCGGCGAAGACCGGGAGTGTATCGCGCGCTCAACGACGGACTGACGGTGCCGACGCAGCCCAACCATGTGTGGACGGTCGACTTCAAGGGTTGGTTCAACCTGGGCGACGGGCAGCGTTGCGATCCGCTGACGGTGTGCGACCGTTACAGCCATTATGTGCTGGGGCTGCGCGCCCGGCCCAACCAGCAGTTCAAAGGCACGCTGCACGCCTTCCAATGCCTGATGCGACAGGCCGGTCTGCCCGAGGTGATACGCGTCGATCTGGGCTCGCCGTTTGCCTCTGTCGGGCTGGGGCGGCTCTCCAGCTTGAGCGTGTGGTGGATCGAGCAGGGCATCGAGGTGGAGTTCACACGGCCCGCTTCGCCGCAGGACAACGGTTCGCACGAGCGCATGCATCGCGATCTGAAAGCCGAGGCGACCAAGCCGCCGGCGGCCAACCTGGCGGCCCAACAGCGCCGTTTCGAGCGATGGCAATACACCTACAATCATGAACGGCCGCACGAGTCGCTCGACCAGCAATGCCCGGCCGAGTTTTACCAGCCCAGTGCCCGCCGGCTCGGCGAGCACGACAAACCTCTGGTCTATCCCGCCGACCACGAAGTGAAGCTGGTCTCGGCGAATGGACACCTCGCCCACGAGGGCAGGAACTATCACGTCGGCGAGGCCTTCGCCGGCAAACGCGTCGGCCTGCACCTCAACGCCGAAGGCCGCACCGAGCTGCACTTCGCCAACGTCCTCCTCGGCTATCTCGCCTACGACGCCGAAGGCGGCCGATTCAAACCCACCGCCCATGTCGTCCCTCCCGCCCCCGAGCCACGACCCGCCCGGAGGCGGGGAGGCTGACCGCCTCCCCGTCCACCCCTCTGCACAATCCGGGCAAGGGAGGGAGCCAAGCCCCCTCCCTTAAACCCTCCCCTTAAATTTGCTACTTGCCAAAAACAACCCACCAAACCCTATATCAAAGTGTCACCCATCACCCCGGATAGTTTGTTACCTATCACCGGCTCGCACCACTTGCGCCTGCGTCCAGCGGAAACACGTCGTCCAGCGGAAACACGTCAGGTCTTGATTCTTGACAAAAGCGCATTGATTTCAGAACTCCCATCCTCGGTGAGCAGAT
>PHBF01000091.1 GCA_002841905.1 Deltaproteobacteria bacterium HGW-Deltaproteobacteria-17 | reverse complement strand
GACCCGACAGACCTACTCTTCGGGGGTGGGCTTCTCGCCGGACTTCTCCTCGTTCTCGGATTCATCCGAGCCGTAGTGGGAGTAGTAGGCGTAGTAGCCGCCGCGCTTGCCGCGGCCCTTGCGGTAGTAGTACGGGCGGTCTCCCCAGCGGTGGGTGTCGACGTAGTTCATGATGCCGCCCAGGATGTTGATCTTGACGCCGGCCAGGATCTTGGACGTGTTGCGCAGCAGGTGGCGCGTGGTCTTGCCGTAGCGCATGACCACCATGATGCCGTCGACGATCTGTCCGATGATGGCCGGATCGGTCACCAGCCCCACGGGCGGGGAGTCGAAGATGATGCGGTCGTAGCGCTCCAGCAGGCCGGCGTACACGTCCTTGAAGTTGCCGCTCTGCAGCAGCTCCGACGGGTTGGGCGGGATCGGTCCGCAGGGCAGCAGGTCCAGGTTCGGGATGGGGCTGTGCACGATGCTCTCATCGTAGCCGGACTTCTTGACGATCAGGGAGGACAGGCCGAACTTCGGCTTCAGGCCGAAGACCTTGTGCAGCCGCGGACGGCGCATGTCGGCGTCCACCAGCAGCGTCTTCTCTCCGCCCATGGCCATCGAGATCGCCAGGTAGGTCGACAGGGTGGTCTTGCCCTCGAGGGGGCTGGCCGAGGTCAGGCTGAAGGTCCGCAGGTTGCGATCCGGCGCCATGAACAGGATGTTCGTGCGCATGGCGCGGACGCTCTCGGCGATGGGGCTCTGGGGATGCTTGAAGATGTAGAGCTCATTGGGATCCCCGCCCGTCTGGAACGGCAGCAGCGGGATGTAGCCCAGCAGCGAGGAGCCCAGGTACTGCTCGGCCTCCTCCTGGCTCTTGATCGTGTTGTCGAGGTAGAACAGCAGGAACAGGAAGGCCACGCCGAAGAACAGGCCCAGCGCCAGGCCCAGCGCCAGGTTCAGCCACAGCACGGGCTTGAAGGGCGCCAGCGGGACCTGCGCCGCGTCGAGCAGGCGGATGTTGTTGGTCTTGAGCTCCTCGGCCAGCCCGGTCTCCTTGAGGCGCGACAGCACGAGCTCGTAGAGTTTGGCGGTCTCGTTGCGCTCGCGCAGCAGCTTGCTGTGCTCGATGTCGAGGGCCGCCAGGGCCAGCGCCTCCTCCTGGGCCTGCAGCATCAGCGCGCGCGACTCCGTGAGGTTGCGCTCCTTGAGCTGGTATTCGGCCACCAGCGCGTCCTCGGAGAGCGCGAGCTCGGAGGTCAACTGGCCGCGCACCACGTCGAGGATGCGCTCCTGCCGGATGACCTCCTCGTGGCGCTCCATGACCTCGACCTGGACCTCCTTGAGCTTCTCCTGGGCCGCGTGATAGCGCGAACGCAGCGACACGATCGTGGGCTTGTTCAGGAAGTCCGCCGAGGGGTCGAGGGTCGGGTCGGTGGTGCGCATCCGGCGCACCTGCTGGATCTTCGCGCGCAGCTCGCGGGCCATGCCGTCGAGGGTCTCGACCGCGTTGGAGCGCGAGAGGATCAGCCCCGTGGTGCTCTGGATGCGCGCCTCGAGGCTCACCGCGAGGATGTTGTTCTTCAACTTGAAGTCGTACAGGCGCTTCTCGTCCTCGTCGAGCTTCTTGCGCAGGCTCAGCAGCTGGCTCTCGAGCCAGGTCGAGGCGCTCTTGGTCGACGACAGGCGGCGCTCGAGGTTGTCGTCGATGAACGCCTCGGTGACGGCGTCGGCGACCTTCTTGGCCATCAACGGATTGGTGGAGACCGCGCTGATGTTGACCAGGCGGCTGTCGGGCACCGGGATCACCTGGATCATGCCGCGCATGACGCCGGCGGCGCGCTGCAGCTCCTCCTCGGTGGGCTCGCGGTGGGCGAACTGGGGTTGTCCGAGCAGCTGGTGCAGCTCGGCGTTCTCCAGGCGGCGGGCGGCCAGCAGCGCGATGTTGCGGCTCTTGATGACCTCGATCTGGGTGGCCAGGTAGCGCTGCTCGTACCAGAAGTCCTCGGAGGTCTCGGCCAGGTTGGACTTCACCGTGGAGCCGAGGTAGGAGGGCAGCTGGCTGGAGATGACCACCGAGCAGGAGGTGCGGTACAGCGGCGTCTGCTTCTTGGTGACGAAGAACGCCAGCGAGACGCCCACGCCGCAGGTGAGCAGCACGATCCAGAAATAGTTGCGGACGATGTGGAAGATGCGCTTCCAGTCGACCTGCGTCTGGGCCGGGGCGTTGTTGCTCGCCGGTGCTGCGTCAAAGGGTCCGAGGGGTTCAGCCATGCATCGCGTCCTTCATATTCATGGAAGGGGCGGGACAGTCCGGACACGTCCGGGTTGCGTCAGAACCGAAAAATTCCCCGAAAAGGCGTGAAGGACTCATGATCAATGACCGGGAGGCCGGGGGATCTTTCCGCCCTGGCGCTCCTTGAGGAAGGTGAGGAAGGCGATGGCGGTCTCCAGTTCCACGGCCGGGATCTTGTCGACCAGCTCCTTGGCCTGGCGTCGGAGCACCTCGCCCGGGCCCAGTTCGGACGTGACCACGGCGGCGGGCATCGGCTCGTCCTCGGGAGGCTCGACCTCCCATCCCCATGGCGGGGGTTCGGCCAGCTCGATGTGGCGGGCCTGGAGCCATTCGTTGATGTAGGCGTGCAGGTGCAGGCCGCGATAGGCGAACCAGCGCTCGCGCACGCCCGGATAGTTCACCAGCAAATCCTTGAAGCGGCGGAAGGCGCCCTTGCCGTCGATGGCCACCAGGACGCGCTCGCGCAGCACGTCGTCGGTGAGCGTGGTGATGAACTTCTCCATCCACTTGTACTGGTCCTTCGGCGGGACGGGGGCGACCTCGAGGTAGCGGGTCAGGTTGACCTTCACCGCCCGGTGCCGCTCCTGCTCCTCCTCGCTCTCGCCATAGAACACCAGGACCGCGCCCGTCTCCAGATCGAGGTAGGAGACCACGTTGACCGCGTTGCGTTCGCAGGCGAGTTCCAATTCTTCCCAGTCGATCTGGATGGGTTTCATGCGAGCGACCCCGTCGAACCGGTTTTTAGTAAGTGAAGGTGGCGGAGGTCGAGTACAGGACTTCTTCGTGATAGGAGCGGACCATCTCGCCGATGTTCTCGGCATAGTGGATCTTGCCGGCCGCGATCTCGCGCAGGGCCGTCACGGCTTCCTTGTTCTTGCATTTCACCATGGGAAAGCTGTTGGGCTGCGTCAGTTCGCGCATGCGGCTGGCGGCCAGCAGGACCAGGGCGAACCGGTTGGGGACAACTTCCAGACAATCTTCGACAGTGACTCGTGCCATCAGGGGCCTCCTCAAAGCTGTGCAGATTATAGCTGTGTCGACGCCAAAGGCAAGCGGAAACGGCTCCGGGGGCCAGGAATCGGGGATCCGGTGGCTTGAGATCTTGCTGCTGGTTTGTTGTATAACATATGTTATAAGCAGGATGCCCTCACCGCTCAGCCCTTGTGATACTTGAGAAAATCCGCAGAAATTTTGAAAAAAAAACCCCCGCGTTCAGCTTGCGCGATCCGGGAACCTGGTTTATGAACTAGGGTGTCTGGAAACCGGGATCTCTGAGATCCGCCACCTTTCGTCAAGGAGCTTCACCATGTTTCGACTTTCGTTGTTCCTCAATGTCATCGTTGTGATGGTTCTGGCGTCCTGCACGCCCAGCAAGAAGAAGGAACCCTGCTTCGACTGCAACAACATCAACAACAACATCAACAACGTGAACACCTGCACCACCGGCACCAAGCAGTGCTTCGGCAACACCCTGCAGGTCTGCTCGAACAACCAGTGGATCAACGACCAGATCTGCACCGATCCCAACCGGGTGTGCGATCCCACCAACCTGCGCTGCCAGGCCTGCGTGTCCAACGGCACCACCTGCGGCTCCGACAACTCCGTGCACGTGTGCAACGCCGACGGCACCGTGGGTCTGGTCCAGACCGCCTGCGACTCCCTCTCCGGCGAGCAGTGCGTCGAGGTCAACGGCGTGGCCGCCTGCGACAGCCCCTGCATCCGCGCCGCCTCCACCAAGTCCTACCGCGGCTGCGAGTACTGGGCGCTGGGAATGGCTTCGGGCCAGCTTGATTCCGCCTTCGACGGCAACTTCGGTCTGGCCATCGACAATGCCAATGATTCCCCCGTACGTGTGCAGATCACCGGCGGCGGCGCCAACGTCGACCAGCAGATCCCGGCCAACACGCTGCAGGTCATTTTCGTGAACTACCAGAACGACATCCGCATGGCCAGTTCCGCCGATGGTCTCTCCGGCCTGCAGTCCGGCATCTATCGCTCCGCCGAGAGCAAGGGCGCCTACCATGTGCAGACCTCGCTGCCCGTCACGGTGTACCAGTTCAGCCCCTACGACTTCGAGCTGGGCGGCACGAACTCCTACTCCAACGATGCCTCCCTGTTGCTGCCGGCCACGGTCCTCTCCGGCAACTACATGGTCATGGCCCGTCCGACGATGGTGCTCTCCAACGGCTTCAACGACATGAACAGCCCGGGCGTGATGGCCGTGGTGGCCACCGCCGACAACACCCAGGTGACGGTCAACTCCAAGGCCTACTTCGCGGCCGGTCCCTCCGTGGGTGCCCTCACCCCCGGCGGCACCATGCAGTACGCGCTGAACAAGGGCGACGTCCTCCAGCTGGTCTCCAAGAACGATCTGACGTACAGCGGCTGCCCCACCGGCGCCGGCTCCGGTAAATCCGGCCCTGACGCCAACGGCTACTCGTACTGCAAGCCGGGCAACGACTATGACCCGACGGGCTCGATGATCACGGCGACCAACCCCGTGGCGGTGTGGTCCGGCCACAACTGCACGTTCATCCCTTACAACTTCTGGGCCTGCGACCACCTCGAAGAGATGATGTTCCCCCTGCAGACCTGGGGCAAGCACTTCATGGTCGGCCTGACCCATCCGGTACGTCCGTCCACCACCGAGACCAACGTGATCCGCATCCTGGCCGGCGAGAACGGCGTCCAGGTCTCCTTCAATCCGGCTGTCGAAAACCCCGCCACCCTCAACGCCGGCGAGTACGTCGAGTTCATGCCCCCTCCGGGCACACACTTCGAGGTCAACGCCACGGGCCCGATCATGATCGGCAAGTTCACGGTGGGGCAGAACTACTGGACCGAGTCCTTCGATGAGATGGGCGATCCGGCCTTCGGCCTCGTGGTCCCGGTCGAGCAGTACCGCTCCGAGTACACCTTCTCAACGCCGCCCTCGATCACCGTCAACTACGTCAACGTCATCGCCGAGATCCCGGCCGACACCATGGACTACATCACCCTCGACGGCCAGGCCATCACGGCCCAGCAGTTCACCCCGATCGGCAGCACCGGATACGGGGTCGCCCAGTTTGACGTGACCAACACCGGGGCCAACGGTTCGCACTACATCGTGGCCCCGAACACGACGATCAAGTTCGGCATCGAGGTGTACGGCTTCGCCCAGTACACGTCCTACCTGTATCCGGGCGGCCTCGATCTGGAATACATCAACCCGATCGGCAAGTAATCCCTTTCCGAGGCTCCCCGTCCGGTCCCCGCGGCATGTGCCGCAGGGATCGCGCTTCCTGGTCCCGAACACTTCACCCGAGGGGAACACATCATGAAAATCCATGCGCTTCTCTGCTGTCTGATCCTGACGGTCGCCTGCGATGACACCTCGTCCAACAAGAACAAAGCCGACGAGATCTGTGACAACCTGGTCGATGACGACGGCGACACCTTCGTCGACTGCGACGACCAGGACTGCTGGCCCGACGCGGCCTGTGCGGCCAACAACGTCAACAACGTGAGCAACGTCAACAACGTCAACAACCAGACCTGCGACGGGACCCAGGACGTCAAGGATTTCCACTGGCTCGACAAGCGCCGCAACCTCAAGATCTACAACGGCACCGTGGCCGGTCCGGCCCTGTGCATGGCGCCCTCCCAACGGCTCGCCGTGGGTGCGCTGATGCAGTATGACGGAACCTGGGGCAACGTCTGCAGCGGCACGCTGGTGACCGAGCGCCACGTGCTGACGGCCGCGCACTGCGCCTCGGACTTCCGCGGGAATCCCATGGACCCCTCCGAGCTGCGCTTCGCCTTCGGTGATGACGCCGGCAGCCCGCTGCGCACCTACGAGGTCCTCACCGTGTCGGTCAACCCCCAGTATGGCGGCTACAACGACACCACCGGCGTCGATCACGCCGTGCTCGAGCTCGACGGCAACCCCATGACCGATCTGGGCATCACGCCGATCCCGATCTCGCGGACGAGCCCGCGGCCCTTGATCGGCCACTACGTGCAGCAGGCTGGCTTCGGCACCACCGAGAGCTCCTACAACAACACCCGGTTGTGGTGGACCCCCGAGCTCGTCGCCGACGTGTCCGACGCCGACGGCGAGCTGGTCGTCGACGGGCAGGGCTACTCCTCGGTCTGCTCCGGCGACTCGGGCGGTCCGACGATGTACCTGCTCGAGGGCAACATCCTGTCGGTGCTGGGCACGGTCTCCTGGGGTGATCCCAGCTGCGTCGACGAGGACCACTACGCGCGCACCGACTGGGATCTGGACTTCCTCGATGGCGTGCTGCCGTCGTTCGACGCCTGCGCCGGCCTGACGGCTGAAGGCGTGTGCGACGGCGACGTGGCCCGTTGGTGCGAGGGCGGCGCGCCGCGCACCGAGTGCTGTGACGAGCGCACGGGTCCCTGCGCGGTCGTTGGCGGCCAGGCGCGCTGCGGCGACCGCCGGGACGGGTGCGCCGCGCTCGACTTCACCGGTGAGTGCGTCGGCGGCACGGCCACGTGGTGCTGGGGCGGCCTGCTGCACTCCAGGAACTGCACCGCCTGCGGGACCTCCTGTGTGTCGAGCGTCTCCGCGATCCTGGGGGCTTATTGCGAATGAACCCCGGTTTCCGGTTCTTCCTTCTGCTGGTCCTGCTCGCGGCCGGCCCGATCCCGGGCTGCAAGGGGTGCATGGAGCCTCCGCCGACGCCCCACAAGGCGGCCATGGAGCGCATCACCGTCGAGGAGGACCTGATCCGCAAGATGGCGCTGCCTCCGCGCAAGGGCGTCCTCCCGACCCCCGCAGGGGAGGACTCCACCGTGGAGCTCGTCGTCGCGCTGCCGACGCTGCCCGACCACCTGAACCCGTTCCTGGAAATTGACGAGTGGGGCTTCCACATCGCGATGCACCACATTTACGAGGGGTTGCTGGATCGGGATCCCAAGACCGGCCGGCTCGTCGGAGCGCTCGCGGAGAGCTGGTCCTCGGACGAGAAGGGCTCGGCCTATCGTTTCCGGCTCCGCACGGGCGTGCGCTGGCAGGACGGCCGGCCGTTCACCGTCGAGGACGTGGTGTTCACGTTCAACATGCTGACCATGCCCAAGATCGATCGCGGGCCGTTCATCTACGACATCGATCATGCCATCACGCGGGTGGACAAGTTCGGCCCCGACGAGGTCCGCGTCGTCCTGAACAGCCCCAACATCTACTTCCTCGACCACCTCGTGGAGCTCCCGATCCTGCCCGCGCATGTGTTCTTCAAGGGCGTCAGCCCCAAGTCCCGCGGCTCGCTCTCGCCCGTGGGCACCGGTCCGTACCGGCTGCTCCAGTGGGAGGGCTCCGACCAGCTGGTGCTGGAGAAGAACGAGTATTACTGGGGCCCCACCCCCGACGTGGGACGCGTGGTCTTCCGCCGCTTCCCCGACGCGGCCCGCAGCTTCGTGGGCATCCGCCGCAAGCAGGTGCACGTGCTGCCGCGCGTGACGCCGGCGCACTACCCGGACCAGATCACGGACACGGTCTCGCGGGACTACGAGCTGGTCCGCTTCGTGCCGCCACAGTTCACCTACCTGCTGTGGAACGTGGCCAATCCCATGCTCGCGGACTTCCGCATCCGGCGCGCCCTGTCCATGCTCATCGACCGTGACCGCGTCATCGAGAAGGTCTTCCGCGGGCTGGCCACACCCTGCACGGGGCCCTTCTGGCAGCCCGGCGGGCTCGGCGACGTGAAGCTGGAGAACTGGCCCTACGATCCGCCCGCGGCCCGGGATCTGCTCACGCAGGTCGACTGGGTCGATCATGACGGCGACGGCATCCGCGACAAGGGAGGCACCCCGCTGCGGCTGGTCGTGCTCGTGCCCGTGGCCGCCCGGCAGGGGACCGAGATGCTGCAGATCATGAAGTCCGACTTCCAGAAGGCCGGCGTTGATCTCGTGATCGTCCCCACCGACTGGAAGCTCATGGGCGCCCACCTGCGCAAGCGTCAGTTCTCCGCGGCGCTGCTCTCGTGGTCGGGCCGGCCCTACGAGGACTTCTCACCCCTGTTCCACAGCACCGGCCGCTACAACTACGGCGTGGTCTACAACACCATGATCGACCAACTGCTGGTCTCCATGCGCAGGACCACCCGCCTGGAGGCCCGCTTCGACTTCTCCGTCAAGCTCGAGGACATGCTGCACGCCTACCTGCCCATGACCTTCCTGGTGCGCCCTGTCTGGATCGGGCTGGTGCACCGCGACTTCACCAACGCGATTCCGACGCCCCACGGTTTCCGGTACTCCCAGTTCAAGCACGTCCCCCGCCAGCCCAAGGATGCGGATACGAAGAGGCCCTCGCCTCTGCCGCCGAACCCGGAACCGCCGAAGTAGACAAGAACGAGATTGCAGCGCCCAACCC
>PHBF01000090.1 GCA_002841905.1 Deltaproteobacteria bacterium HGW-Deltaproteobacteria-17 | reverse complement strand
GTCGGAGGTGTCGCCCACGAGGGCGAGATAGTCGCCGACCTGGGAGGGCTGCACACGGAACTTCTCGAACACGCCGGCGGGGTCGCAGATCTTCTCGCGCATCGGATCGAACAGCGTCACACGCCCGTCGACGAGCTGCATCAGGTCCTTGTCCGAGGAGTAGATCACGACCCGGTCGTCCCCGGCGGGCCAGCGCGTGGCGATCGTGGCGATGATGTCGTCGGCCTCGAAGCCGACCGTCGAGAACACCGGCACGCCGATCAGGCGTGAGAACTCCATGCACAGCGGGATCTGGACGCGGATCTCCTCGGGGGTCTCGGGTCGGTGGGCCTTGTAGAGGTCGTACAACTCCTTGCGGAACGAGGGGCCCGGCGCGTCGAACACCGCCGCGACATGGTCGGGCCGGTTGTCCTTGAGCAGGTTCATGAGCATCTGCGAGTAGCCGAACAGCGCCCCCGTGGGCGTGCCGTCGGGCGCCGTCAGCGGACGCATCGCATGAAAGGCACGGAACACGAAGGCGGTGGCGTCGATGATGATGACTTTGGACATGGGAATTTCTCTTTCCGGCTGTGCCGCCGACAGGACCAAGGCCCCGTGGCGCGGCGGTTTCAGGCCTGCTCAGTCACGGAGATCACGGTATCGAACAGGCCGATCAGGTCCATGGGATCGTGGATGACGAAGTCCGGGGCCAGCGCCTCGATCTGGGCCGCCGAACGGTTGCCCCACGTCACGCCGCAGGTCCACATCCCGGCTGCCCGCCCGGCGTGGATGTCCACCTCGGAGTCCCCGATCATGACGCAGGATCGCGGGGGAAGCCCCCACCGCCGCGCACAGGCCAGGAGCGGTCCGGGCGCGGGCTTGTGCTCTGGCAGGGCGCCGTGGCCGAGCACCGGGTCGAAGTACGCCGCCAGCGCCAACTGTCGCAGCAGCTCGTCGGTCCAGCCCTGCTCCTTGTTGGTGACCACGCCCATGAACGCGGATCTCCGCCAGTGTTCGAGGGCGTCCCGAACGCCCCCGTAGACCAGCGTCCCCTCCACGAGGTGCTCGGTGTAGTGCCGGTTGAAGATCGGAAACGCGCGCTCGGCCAGGTCCTCGTGGCCGGGCCCCATGACGTCCCGGATCAGGCGACCGGGGCCGTGTCCCAGGTAGCGTGACACGTCGTTGGACGCCAGCGGCGCGAGCCCGAGCTCGGTGAGGGTGAGGTTCACAGCGGTGACCAGGTCGGGCCCCGAATCAATCAGCGTGCCGTCCAGATCGAAGATCAGTCCCAGGTTCTTCATTCAGCCTCCTTGATGCCGGACCTCCGTCCGGCGTCCACGATCAGCGCCACGACGCAGCCGAGCCCCAGCAGCGTGGCCCACCACAGCGTGACGAGCCGGACCGCCAGCACAGCGACGCCCACGCTCGCCGCCGAGGCCGTGCCGGCCAGCAGCAGGGTCATCATGCCCTCGGTGCCGCCCAGCCCGCCGGGGAAGAACACGCCCGCCAGCGTCCCGGCGAAGTACACGGCCTGCGCGAACGCCACGCCGGCCGGGATCGAGAGGGCGCCCAGGATCATCCAGAAGGCGATCCCCTCGAGGAGCCAGCCCAGGGCGGAGATCAGCAGCGTCATGGACGCCACAGGCCAGGACCGGACACGGTCCAGCTCGGCCAGCCATGCCGCGATCCCGTCGCGCCAGCGCGGGAACAGCCGCAGCAGCAGCGCGCGCCCGGAGCCGGCGTACACCAGCCACAGGAGCAGCGCGGCGGTGATCCACATGGGCACCGCGGCCCAGAGCAGGCTGTCGGCGATGAACACCATGCCCAGGGAGAAGAGCACGATGACCGACAGCAAATCATAGAAACGCTCCATCCAGACGACCGCCAGCGTGGTGCGCACGGGCACCCCGTGGCGCGCGCAGAAGACGCTCTTGACGGCCTCACCGGCCTTGCCCGGCGTGATCGTGAAGGCCAGCCCCGAGAGGAAGATCCACAGCGAGCGCCCCGCGGGCAGCCCGGCGGAAAGGCGTCCGAGCAGCCAGTGCCAGCGAAAGAACCGCACGACGAAGTTGCCCGTGGCCAGCCCCGCGGCCGCCAGCAGCGTGGTGGCCGGGATGCTCCCGAAGACCGCGGCGAACTCGCGGGCGCCGGACCACCAGACGAGCCCGACGTACACCGCCACGGCCAGCACCAGGGCGCCGACGAAGCCCCACACCCAGCGGCGCGGCGTCCAGGACGGCGCTTCGGCGCTCATTTCGAAGCCGTCCCGTACTTGCCCGCGCCCCAGCGCAGCAGCGCGTCGGTCTGATCCGGCGGAAGAAACGAGAGGCCGCCGTCGGTCCAGAGGTGGGCGGTCAACTGGGCCGACACGATCTCCGCCGCGTTGGCCAGGATCTCCGGCTTGGCGCACGCATAGAAGAGCCGCCGGTCCCGCACGAACAGGCGTCCCAGCGCCGGCGGGGCGCCGTCGACGGGCTCGAGCCCATGTCCGAAGTGCAGCGCGGCGTCGGGCGTCCACGGCGCGCACAGGGCCGCGGCCTCCGCGTCGCCGGTCCATAGTTCGCCGGAGAGCTCGGTGCCCCCGGGCTCGAAGGCGGTGGCCTTCAGCACGTCCGGCAACGCGCCGGGCCCGGGAGGCAGGCCCAGCAGGTCGCGGCAGGCCAGGTCCAGGGCCTCGAACAACCTCATGACGTCCTCGGGGTCGGGTCCCCAGACGACGGCTCCATGGTTGCGCAGCAGCAACACGCCCGAAGACGGTTTCTCCGCAGGCAGCAGCCGGTGCACCTCGCGGGCCAGGGCAGAGCCTGGCGACGCGTACGGGACCCACAGGCAGGGCACGCCCAGCGCCTCCTCCAGACGTGCCGTCGGCAGGCCAGGGTCCGCGCCCGTGGACACGAGCGCCGTGGCCGAGACCAGGTGCGCGTGGGCGGTCCACGGCCCGAGCAGCGCATGGAAGAACGCCTCCACCGACGGCGCGCCGCAACCCTCGGGAGCGAGCCTCTCGAGCCTGGCGTCCATGTCGGGCGCGCCGGAGAGGAACAGTTCGCGGACCTCGGCCAGCGGGAGGGGCACCAGGCCCGTCTCGTCGTCGAGCTCCCGCAGGCGGACGCCGGAGCGCTTGATCCACAGCCGGTCCCCGTGGATGGTGGAGACGTTCCCGCCGCCGCCCTGGGTCCAGAGGAAGCTGCGCCCGCATCGGGCGGCCATCGCGAAGCAGGCCTTCTGTTGCTGCCCGTTCATTTGGTTTCCTTTCACAGGTTTTCCCCGCTTGGCGCGGGGGGATCGCAGGAATCCCGGACCTCCGCAGGCCCCTGCGTGACACGGCGTCTGGCGCCCTCGGCCGTGCTGGCCCACCAGAAGGCCCCCGCGGCCAGCGCCAGCAGCGAGAAGAGGAGACTCCAGAACAGGACCGCCTTCCACCGGCCGCCCGCATCGGGAGCGCGCACCTCCCCGTCGTCCCCGATCAGTTCCAGCGCCCGGATCACCTCGTCCATGTCGTAGAAGCGCTTCTCGGGCTCCTTCTCGAGCATCCGGCAGACCATGAACTCCACGTTCTCCGGGATCTCGGGCCGGTGCTCGCGCGGCGGGGTCAGTTGGTTGAAGACGTGAGCCTGGAGCGTGCCCATGAAGGTCTCGTCATGGAAGGGCACCCTGCCGGTGAGCATCTCGTAGGCGACGACACCCAGGCTGTACTGATCCGACAGATGCGTGACGGCGCGACCGCGGGCCTGCTCCGGAGACATGTAGTCGGCGGTGCCCAGGATCATGCCCGACCGGGTCAGTTGGCGGGTCTCGTTCTCGTCGGCGATCTTGGCGATGCCGAAGTCGATGATCTTCACAAAGTCCTTCTCGCCGGGCTTGAGGACCACGAAGATGTTCGCGGGCTTCAGATCCCGGTGGTAGACATACTTCGCGTGGGCAGCCGACAGGGCCGACGCGATCTGCCGCAGGATCTTCCGGGTGCGGGGCCAGGGGAGCGGTCCTTCCTGGCGGAGCAGATCCCGCAGCTCCTGGCCGTCGAGGTACTCCATGACCATGAAGGCCAGCCCCTCGGGGGTGATCCCGTGATCCTGCACCGCGATGACGTGGTCGTGCCGCACCCGCGAGGAGGCCCGCGCCTCCCGGAGGAACCGCTCGACGATCACGGGCTTCTTGGACCACTCCGGCAGCAGGACCTTCACGGCCACCTTCTTCTGCAGCAGCACATGCTCGGCCAGGTAGACGCAGCCCATGCCGCCCCCGCCGAGCCGCCTCAGGATCCTGTACTTGCCGTCCACCACGGCATCACAGAGATCCTGTCCCTCCTTTTTTTGATAAATGTCCACCGGTGCCAACTCCCGGGAAACACGTTTTTCAATCGCTGCCCCATCCTCGAAGGCGATCACGAAGTCGCTGGAGACGACCGGCCTGCGATCAGGTGGAGAGGCTGGATTTTTAGGTGGTTCAGGCATGAAGGACTCCGGGCCGGGACGCACAATAGCATAATCCGGCCATGATTCCATAGGTCACTTCAGGCGCCACCAAAGAAGGGACCCAGTTCTAAATATGGTCACGAACCCCATGGACCGAGACCATCGTTGTGGAGCCCGAAAAAAAGCGCGCGCACGGAAAAAAAGCATGCTATATCTATAAGGCCCTGCGACGGCGACGGCGTCAGCGCAGCTTCGAGAGCCCTTTGCCACAAGGAGTGTGCCATGAAACGCGGATTCATCCTTTTTGTCCTAATGATTCTCTCCACCTGGGGCTGCACGCCCGAAAAAAACACGAAGAATGTAAACGCAGGGAATGTTAATAATATTAACAATATTAATAATATTAACAACATCAACAATACCAACAATGTGATCGACGAGATCTGCAACGACGGCGTCGACAACGACGGCGACGGCAACATCGACTGCCTGGATCTCGACTGCCTGGGCGCCGCCAACTGCAACAGCAACAACAACAACAACGACGCCGGAACCGACGCCGACGCCGACGGCAACATCTGGGACTTCGACGCCGACGCCGGCGACTGCCCGCCCGAGATGTTGAGCCCCTGCCCGTCGCCCACGCCCACGGGCTGTCTGTCCTCCGAGATCGCCAACAACGGCCTTGACGACAACTGCAACGGCCAGATCGACGAGACCGGCGGCACGGCCTGCAGCCCGGGCGCCGTGCGTCCCTGCTTCCTCGGCCCTCCGGGCCGCCGCAACGTCGGCGCCTGCGCCGATGGCCAGCAGGTCTGTCTTCGCACCTCCGGCGAGTTCGGCTCCTGGGGCCCCTGCGAGGGCGGCATCTCCCCCTCGGCCGAGCGCTGCGACAGCCTCGACAACGACTGCAACGGCTGCGTCGACGACGACCTCTGCTGCTCCCCGCCCATCGAGTGCCCCGACAGCAACCATCCCACGCTGCAGGGCGCCCAGCCCTTCACCGACTTCGTGATCGACGGCGCCAACTATTACCATGGAACGGCCGTCCGTTGGGAGTGGACCGTCTCCTCGGGCCCGTGCGACAACGTCCTGGGCGTGAACTCCTACACCGTCAACGGCAACGACACCATCGGCTACGTCGCCACCACCCAGGCGATCACCACCCGCTTCAACCTCAGCGGCGAGTACACCATCACCATGCGCGTGTATTACAACCAGACGGAGTACTACGAGTGCATCTTCATCCTGCGCGTGGCCGGCCCCGGCGTGCGCGTCGAACTGTGCTGGGACACCAACTCCTCCACCGACATCGACCTGCACATGATGAAACAGGGCCTGGGCACCAACTACTGCACCACCTCGGACTGCTACTACGGCAACTGCAAGGCCTACAACTGGAACCACGCCGACTGGGGCAGCACGGACTCTCCGATCGACGCCTGCATCGGCACTGATGCAGGATCGACCTGGCAGAGCACGTACGGCGCCTGCAAGAACCCGCGCCTGGACATCGACAACATCGCCGACGGCCCGATCCCGGAGAACATCAACGTGGACACGCCCACCAACGGCTCGACCTACCGCGTCCGCGTGAACTTCTACAGCGGTTCGGCGGTCACCCACCCCGTCGTGAACATCTACTGTGACGGCGCGCGCCTGGCCACCTTCGGCTATCCCAACGCCAACCAGGTCACCATGACCACCTCCGGCGGCTGCACGGGCGCCCAGTACTGGCGCGTCGCCGACATCCTCACGGCCGTCAGCGGCGGCACCACCAACTGCACCGTCACCTCGCTGGCCAACTCCGACGGAACTCCCAACCTCACCATCGGCTCCTCGGCCTACTAGCTCCGGCTCACCAACCTCAACCAACCGGGGAAGACATGCACGTGACTCCACTTTTCTCCTTGCTATGGGCCTTCATCCTCTCCCAGGCCACGGCGATGCCGCAGCGGCCGAATCCGCCGGCGCCCGGCACCCCGCCGGGCAGCGCGCCACCACCTGCCGCCGGAGCCCTGCCCCCCGGCGCCATGTCGGCGCCCCGCGTCCGTCTGCTGCCTGCCGGCGTGATGCTGCCCCCCGGCGCGATGCTGCCGCCCCCCGGCACCCCGCCCCACGTCAAGCCGGCCACGGGCACGGTCTCCCCCGAGCCCGGCGGCTCGGTCCTGCTCACCCAGCCACCCCAGGGTGACCGCCTGATCCCGTCCTGCGAGCACGGCGCCAACCCGGGCGACGTGCTGCGGCTCGAATCCGTGGCGATCTTCCTGACCATCGGCAAGGAGAGCCTCCGCCTGTCCCGCAAACTGACGTTCTCCCCCACCACGGCATGGAAGCCGCAGTGTGACCACAAGTTCTTCCTCGGGGAACCCGACACCGTGTGGACCGCCGGCGCCCGGACGCAGGTGTGGTTCACCCAGCCGCCCCGGCCGCGCCAGGAGGTGAAGACGGTCACCCTGGCCGCCGGGAAGGACCCGGTTTCCGCGGGCAGGGACGGCGGAGCGCCGGACGCCCCCAAGACGCCTGCGCTGGTCGGCGCCGAAGCGCCGGCTCTGGTCGGCGCCGAAGCGCCGGCTCTGGTCGGCGCCGAAGCGCCGGCTCTGGTCGGCGCCTACCTCACCCTCGCCCCCTTTCCGGGCAACCCCACGGACCACCGCTTCGGCCTGGAGATCGAGCAGGAGTGCGTGGTCTTCCCCGAACCCGGCGAGGACGGCCTCAGTTCGCTGAACCTGCCCTTGAAGCATCTGGTCGGATTCACCCCGGCCAGGACGCTGCAGATCAGCGTGCAGATGGAGTTCAATGACGGATGGTACTTCCACGGGGCGACGCTGCCGGAGTCCGGTCACCTGGACCACCGCGTCAACTGGGAGCTCCCCGGGGTCCCCGACCAGGATCTGAAGGTCCTGTTTTCAGACGAGGCGCCCGTGGAGGCCGACCCCGGGGCGACCCCGGCGACCGAATCGGGCTCCGACAAACTGATCCGCGTCCTGCTGCTGGCCGCGGTGCTGTTCATCGTGCTGGGCGCACTCCTACTGGGCGTCCGCTTCCGGGGCAAGGCCCGGAAGACCGGCAAATAGCGGCCGCCATCCCACATCTTCTACCATCTTGACGAGGGGTTCTTCTCTGCTATGGTACGCCCATGAACCAGACCGGGAGTCCGTCCCGCCAAGGAGCTCACATGCGCACGCTGTTTCTTCTGCTCGGAGCACTGGGTCTTTTCGCGCTGGCCGCCTGCGACGACGACCCCGCCGCGACCAACAACACCAACAACACCAACAACGTCAACAACGTCAACAACCTGAACAACCTGAACAACCTCAACAACCTCAACAACGTCAACGCTCCCGTCTGCGGCAACGGTGTGGCCGAGCTCGGCGAGGACTGCGACGCGACCGACTTCGCCGGCATGACCTGCGAGGATCTGGGGAACTTCTCCGGCGGGACGCTGACCTGCACGGACGCCTGCGCCTTCGACACCGCCGGATGCGACCCCATCTGCGCGCACGCCAGCTGGGAGGCGTGTGATCCCCTGGGCGCAGACCAGTGCTGCCCCAGCAACGACCTGCCCTCGGAGTGCTTCTTCATCAGTGCCGACGCAGGCGCGATCTGCATGCAGACCTGCACCGACGGCGCTGACTGCGGCTACTCCCTGATCTGCTACGGCGCCATCGGTGACCTTTGCTTCCCGAAGTACTGCGGGGGCGGCGCCGAAGGCACGCCGCTTTCCCAGCCGTGCTCCCTGGGCGCCGGCCGCGAAGGCTTCTGCGTGGGCAACGGGACGGCCATGGACGACACCGGCATCTGCCTAGAGGACGGCCTGGCCCAGCATGGCGAGGCCTGCACCAACGACCCCGAGAACAGCCCCATGGGACGGATCCTCACCGAGGGCGAGCTGGGGCGGATCTGTGACGGCGGTGTGTGCGTCGGGATGGACGCCGAGGGCAACCCCACCGCCGACGGCACCTGCCTGCAACTGTGCGATCCCGTGGCCGTGTATGACGGCGTGGCCCTCAACACCGACCCCGAGCAGCCCTGGATCACCACCGACACCTGCCCGGAGAACAGCAACTGCGTGAATTTCTCAAGCATCGACCAGGACCCGACCGACGACAACGGCGACCCCAACCCGGACTACCTGTTCCGCGGCGCCGACATGGGCATCTGCTATCCCACCGTGACCGGCGTGGTGACCGGCGCGGGAGTGACCTCCTGCGATCTGCTCACGGGCCGCTCGATCCGCACCGGCGAGGCCTGCGCGCCCATGCCGCTGGAGATCTTCGGCTTCCCGGTGACCGACATCGAGACCACCTGCCAGATCCTCACCGACG
>PHBF01000089.1 GCA_002841905.1 Deltaproteobacteria bacterium HGW-Deltaproteobacteria-17 | reverse complement strand
ATGACGCGCGATCCCGGGCCTACCGCGAGAGCACGCTCTTCGCGGTGTATGCGCTCCAGAAGCTCCAGTTGCGTGTCGGCGACACCCGCGGCGCCGTGGATCCGATCCTGGTCGAGGGCGCCTGGCCCCAGACGCCCGACGGTCGCACCCTCCGGGCCGACGTCACCCACCACACGGCCAATACGCTGCTCAAGGCCGCCCTGTACCTGGAATTGGAGGGGATCGGGCGGGAGTAGGACCCGTCTGACGCGTCCGACCGTCCGTCCACCCATTTTCTTACTTCTTCCCCTTCTTTCCGTTCAATGCTATAAATCCACCCGCTTTCGCAGGCGAAAACCTGCTCGAAACGTACCCGAAAGGAGTTGACCCCCATGCAAATGCGCAACATCGGCATCATCACCTCCGGCGGCGACTGCGCCGGCCTCAACGCGGTGGTCAAGGGCGTGAGCCTCACCGCACTGTCCCACGGCATCAAGGCCCTGGTCATCCCCAACGGCTATGCCGGGTTGTACAACCTGATCGAGTTTGACAAGCTCACCGAACTGACCCCCCGTCGTCTCGACAACGTCAACGTGTCGGTGGCCGGCTCCGAGGCGGGTCACTCCCGGGTGAAGATCTCCTCGATCAAGGACGAGAAGAAGTACGAGCGCATCAAGGAGGGCCTCGCCAAGCACGCCATCGACGGGCTGATCATCTCCGGCGGCGACGACACCGGGTCGGTGCTGGTGGATCTGGCCAGCAACGGCATCCGCTGCATCCATGCGCCCAAGACCATGGATCTGGACCTGAACTCCTACTCGGTCGGCGGCGACTCCACCATCAACCGCATCTCCGAGATCACCCAGGACCTCAAGACGACGGGCCGCACCCACAACCGCATCATGGTCATCGAGGTGTTCGGCCGCTATGCCGGCCACACGGCCTTCCGCGGCGGCATCGCCGGGGCCGCCGACGCGATCCTGATCCCGGAGCTGCCCGTCGACTTCGACGTGCTCTACGAGCACATGAAGACCATCTACTGGCGCCGCATCATGGAGAGCGACGTCAACGCCGGCACCTACTCGATCGTGGTGGCCGAGGGCATCCGCGACTCCTCCGGCGCCGAGCTCACCGACGACACGGCCGGCGTGGACTCCTTCGGCCACAAGAAGCTCTCCGGCGCGGGCAAGTACGTCGTGCAGGAACTGAAGAAGCGCATGGAGCACGACCCGTTCACCAAGGAGATGATGAAGAAGACCGGCATGTTCGTGGAGAAGCTCTACGAGATGCCCGAGATCCGCATGATCCAGCCGTCCCATCTGGTCCGCTCCGGCGGCTCCTCGGCCTATGACGTCAACTTCGGCGCCGAGGCCGGCGTGGCCGCGGTGGAGCTGCTGATGGCGGGGTACTCCGGCGTCTCCGTGGTCGAGGTCAAGGGCACCGAGATCCGCTTCCAGAAGACCGCCGAACTGATCAAGCAGCGCTTCGTGGATCTGGAGGAGTGCCGCTTCTTTGAAAACATGGGGATCTGCTTCGGCCGCCAGGTCGAGCCCGCCCGCCCGACCTTCAAGGAAGTGCAGGGCCGCGTGGACCGCATTTACTAGATCCGGAATCGAACATACCCCGATGACGACCTCCAAAAAGAAGCAATCCACCGTGACCGGAAAGGTCGTGGTCCGCAACCGCAAGGCGCACTTCGAATACGAGATCGTGGAGCGCCACGAGGCCGGCATGGCCCTGACCGGCTCCGAGGTCAAGAGCCTGCGGGGCGGGGGTATGGACATCGCCGACGCCTACGTCGAGGTCGCCGGCCTGGAGTTGTGGCTGGTGGGCGCCCGGATCGCCGAATACAAGCAGGCCAACCGCTACAACCATGAGCCCCTGCGCCGCCGCAAGCTGCTGATGAACCGCATCGAGATCACGCGCATCACGGTGAAAACCAGGGAAAAGGGGTTGACCCTCATTCCGCTGACGGTATATTTTAACGATAGAGGCAAGGCGAAACTGGAAATCGCGCTCGTCCGGGGCAAGCGTCAATACGACAAACGCGAGGACCTCCGACGCAAGGACGATGAACGCCAGATGGCCCGGATGCGCGACTGACCTTCGCCGGCCGGGAGGGTCCCATGCTGCTTTCCACGCGAATGATCGAACTCATCGAACGCAAGGCGCCCGCCCTGGGGGCCCGCTGGAGCAAGGTGGTGCTGGAGAACCCGCTGACCACCTCCTACCGGCGGCTCTCCGAGGTGGAGCTGCGTCGGCGCGCCGAAAACGTCTACGCTTCGCTGGGACACTGGCTGGACCACCGCATCTCCCGCGAGGAGGCCAAGGACCGCTACTTCCAGCTGGGTCGCAGACGCTGCGCCGAGGGCTTCGGACTGCTCGAGCTCGTCGTGGCGCTTTCGCTGGAGAAGAGCATCCTCATGGAGGTGCTCGAAGAGGAGAGCCTGTTCTCCGACGCCCTCGCCATGCACGGCGTGTTCGAACTGATGGTCATGATGATGGACTTCTTCGACCGCGCGCTGGTGTACACCATCCAGGGCTACCAGACCGAGTGTGCGACCGTCGAGCCGGGCGATCAACAGCCACCGGAGCCGCGGGAATCCCCCCGTCGGATCCGTCCCACCCAGACCTGGTTCGCCATTTCCGATCTCGAGGAAAAGTAGATCTCCCCATAGGAGTCCGGGGCTAGTTCGCCTTCCCGGCCGCCACCGCGAGCTCCTCCTGCGCGAGCTCCCGGGCGCGCCGCTTCTCGGCCTTGGTCATGAACGCCACGGCGACCAGGATCAGGCCCAGCCCGACCCAGTCCATGTAGTGCGGATACTTCCCGCCGAACATCAGCGCGAACAGCAGGGTGGCGATGGTGCCGGCCACCAGGCTCGTGAGGCGGTTGACCAGGCCCGCGAAGGTGGCCGTGCGGCCCTTGAACATGAAGATGAACACGGAGAAGAAGGCCACGACACCGTAGGCGGCGCCGGCCAGCAGGGCCCAGTGCCACCACCCCGGGGTGGGGGATAGGATGGACTCGGCGACGCAGGTGGAGCGGGGACCGGAGACCACGCCGGCGGTGTACAGCACGAGCAGCACGGCGGTCACCAGCCCGACGGTGGTCGTGGCGGTGATCTGCTCGATGGCGAAGAACCCGTTGTTGGAGCCTACGGCGCCCTTGGGGCGGGTGTTCTTGTAATAGTTCATGATGTAGATGCGCAGGGCATAGGAGAGGATGTAGGAGGTGAAGATGACCATCACCGGGACCGAGGAGAAGGGACTGGCGCCGCCCTTGGCCGGGCTCAGGATGCCGAGGGCGACCGTCGCGATGGCGATGACCACGGCGATGTTCTCCTCCATGTAGACGGTACGCTTGAGGATGCCCTGCCGGATCTGCAGTTCGTCGACGAAGCGGGAGATGACGATGACCGAGCCCCGCATCAGGACCATGGCGACCATGACCGAGATGCCGTCGAAGCTGTAGAGCAGCGTGGTGGTCGGCACGACCACGGCCGTGCAGATGCCCGACGGGATGATGTACAGGAACTCCGCGGGCACATCGAACGGTCCCAGTTTGGCCCGGTTCGGGGATTCGAAGCGATACCATTTCAGGATCATCACCACGAGCATGGAGATGCCCATGCCGCCGGCCGTGGAGTACACCAGGAACTCCATGCCCTCCATCGCGGGGAAACCCGGAGCGCCGTTAAGAAAATATTTGACGGAAACCCCCGTGATGACGTAGAAAATGAAATAGCCGATACACAATTGGATCAGGGCGGATGTGGAGCCTTCCTTAGCCTTGAAGAACATCGTGGACACCTCTCGGAAGCGGACCCGCGCCGGAGACTCGCCCAGGGGAAAGAAATCCGGCGTAAAACCCGAGGCTAAACCCCTTTTCCGGTCCCGTCAAATGATTCGTCGCACGCCGTCGTGGAGGGTTCAGAACGCGGAGCAGTCCACGACCTCGACGTCATAGGAGATCGCGGGGGTCACGCCCGTGACCGAGACATGGTAGGTGTGGCCGGCCTGGGTGGTCCAGCCCTGCGGGATCATGGAGATCGCATAGGAGGATCCGTAGTTGGCCCCCAAATGGGTGATCGTGACCGGGCGGTTCGTGGAGCCGTCCATGGTGATGGTGACGGCGGCCGAGCCGAGGTTGATCGAGTCGCTCTGCAGCGTCCAGCCGGTCTGGTCGATCGAGGACCACGACGGGTTCACCGCCTGGGCAGGAAAGACGCCCGGACCCGGATAGGCCGTCCAGCTCTTTCCTGCGTTGCCGCTGCCGAAGGCCCACATGCAGGAGTATGAATTCGTCGATCCCAGCCCCGTGGGGCCGAAGGAGTTGGAGAGGATCCAGCGGCGGTGTCCCATGGTCGTGGGGTTGCCCGGATCGACCATGTAGAGGTCCACGGCCTGGACGCCGGGCGTGGTCGCCAGGTTGGAGGAGCCCGCGGCGTTGGCGCCGTCGGCGGAGTAGCAGGTCCAGCTGGTGGGCGGAAAGTGGTTGATCGTGTTGTTGGCCGTCATCATCAGCGCGCACTTCTCCGCCTTGGCGTCGAGCACGGGGTCGGTCGTGACCGGGGGCAGGTCCACCAGGAAGCGGTAGAGGTTGACCAGTTTGAGCGCGTTGGCGCGGCCCGGGGCGCCGATGTCACCCGCGCTGCACGTGTTCACGCTGCCAGACCAGATGCCCTCGTTCATGTCGGCGCGGTCGGCGTTCCAGCGGCCGCAGACGATGTCAGCCTGGCTGTCCCCGCAGCCGCTCTCGTTGAAGGTGCAGGAGGCGGTGCAGGCGAGGGTCCCGCCGACGAAGCCGCGGGTCTCGCAGGTCTGGCCGCCCAGATCGGTGCCGTCGCAGGCCTCCCCGAAGGCGCCCTGGATCGAGCCGTCTCCGCAGCGCCCGGCGGCGGTGCAGGAAGCCTGATCCAGCGTGCATGCGCCGGTGCAGGCGAGCTCCCCTCCGTAGTACCCCAGGGAGAGGCAGGTCTGGCCGCCCAGATCCGCGCCGTCGCAGGCCTCGCCGTCACCGGCGAAACCGTCGCCGCACACGGCCGCGGCCTGGCACGCGGAGGTGTCGAACTCGCAGGAGGTGTTGCACGCGAGGGAGCCTCCGGCGAAGCCCAGGCCGGCACAGGTCTGTCCACCCAGATCGGCGCCGTCACACGACTCGGAGCCCTGGAGCAGCCCGTCCCCGCAGATCGCGGGGTTCGAACAGCCGGAGTCGTCGAGGCGGCAGCTGGCCGTGCACAGGATCTGGCCGGTCCCCAGACCCAGGTTCTCACAGGTCGCCAGCCCCACGTCGGCGCCGTCGCACTGCTCGAAGGCGCCCTGCAGGACCTGGTCGCCGCAGCGGCCCGAAGGCTCGCATCCCGTCAGATCCCAGCCGCACTCCGCCGAACAGGCCAGCGTGCCGCCGTAGTAGCCCAGCGTCTGACAGGTGGCGCCGCGCAGGTCGGCGCCGTCGCAGCTCTCGGACCCGGTGGCGACGCCGTCAGGACAAACGGATTTCTCCGCCGGGTCGTCGCAGGCGGACAGCAGGAGGATCCACATCACCGGAAACAGGAGTTTTTTCATGGGTTCGAGCCTTCCTTTCACTGCAGCAGAGGCGTCTGAGATTCCGCGCCTGGCGCGGACGACTATCTTTCGCGCTGGAATTGTAGCATATTTCCGCGAATGGAGGAGTCCCCATGATGCCTGACTGGATACTTGATTTCGACGGCGCCGTCACGGTCTGCGATCGCGACGGCATCATCCTGTACATGAACGAGCGCGCCGTTCGTTCCTTCGAGCGCTGGGGGGGAAGGTCCCTGCTCGGCAGGAGCCTGATCGACTGTCATCCCGAGCCGGCCCGCGGCAAGCTGGTGTACCTGATGGAACACCGACAAAAAAATGTCTACACGATCGAGAAGGCCGGCGTGAAGAAAATGATTTATCAGACCCCGTGGTTCGACGGGGGCGAGTATGCCGGCTTCGTGGAACTGAGCCTGGAGATTCCCATGGAGATGGCTCATTTCGTGCGCAAGACCCCGGGTTGAGCACCGCTTTTCGTCGTGTCGGAGACCATCAAAACCCTTGACAACCGACGGTGCATCCGGGACACTGTGTTTTCTGTTTGTTCCCTGTGCCTGTGAAGGCCATGGAAAGGAGAACCGAGATGCCCCTTTCTCCCAAGGACCTTGAAGAAATCCGCGCCGACCTGAACATGCGCCGGCAGAAACTGCTCGACGCAGCCAAGAACCAGATGGCCACGGATCTGGGCCTGGACCGGGATGAACTGGCCGACGAGAACGACCTGGCCTCGAGCGAGTACCTGCTGTCCTTCGAGCTGCGCATCCGCGACCGCGAGAAGTTCCTGCTGCGCAAGATCGAGGACGCGCTCACACTCATGGATGAGGGGCAGTACGGCATCTGCGAGTCCTGCGGCGAGGAGATCACGGCCGGGCGTCTCAAGGCCCGTCCGGTGACCACCATGTGCATCCGATGCAAGGAAGAGCAGGAGCGCAAGGAAAAGGAATATCTGGACATCTGATGCACGGCCTGCATCCTTCCCGTCCGGCGACCTTCCAACGATATGAATTCAAACACAGGGGTCATTGCGGATGAAGCGCACCGCGACAAAGCAGGCGGTTTCGACCCCCGTCCGGCTCGATCCGGGCGGATGGTTCCATCACTGGTTTCCCGAACTGGACTTCCAGTCCGTGTTCGTCGCCGTCACCGGGTGCGCGGCGCTGATCCTGTACCTCTATCACGGCAAGCCCGAGGACTTCGTGCGCATGTTCCCGCAGTACGCCCGGACCCTGCCCGCGGCGAAGGTGGGGCTGTACTCGTACCTGTACTCCCATGTTGCGGCCTTCGCGTTGCTGATGTGCCTGCCGATCGCGCTTTCGTGGTTCTTCCTGAAGTTGAGCCCGGCCGATCTGGGGGTCCGCTTCGCCGGCGCCGGACGCGAGTTCCGCATCGTGCTGCTGTTGTTCCTGGCCTTCGTGCCGGTGGTCATTCTCATGGCCCAGACGGCCGGCTTCCAGGCCAAGTATCCGAAGCTGCCGCTGATCAAGAACAGTTTCGACTATTTTGTGTTGTACCAGGCCGCGTACCTGATCAAGTGGCTGGCCTGGGAGTTCTTCTTTCGCGGATACCTGCTGTTCGGCCTGTACAAGCGATACGGCGAGGGGGCGATCCTGTTCTCGACGATGCCGTTCGTCGTGGCCCACTGGGGCAAGCCCGAGGCCGAGATCTTCGCCGCCATCGCAGCGGGCTTCATCCTGTGCCGCCTGAGTCTCAACGGCCGCTCCATCATGCCCGGCATGGTGCTTCATTTTCTGGTTGCCGGCAGCATGGATTTCATGAATTGTACGTTCTGGCGGTGAGGCGCCTTCCACTGCCCTTCGAGGAGGTTTGAAATGAAAAGACCTGTTGTGCGTGGGTGTCTGTTCCTGCTGATCCTGGGCGTCGCGGTCTCCTGCGGGGGCAGGAAGGAGGTTCCCTCGGGACAGGCCAAGGGGCAGTACCCCGGGACCGAGGAAGGTCTGAAAAAACTGATGGGCGAGTTCCTCGCCGACGGTGGGTCCAACGCCGAAAAGCTCTCCGACATGCTGCGCCCGGTGGCCGAGGATTACGCCGCAGTGTTCGAAGGGGACTTCAGCAAGAAGGCCGCGGAGACCTACAAGGAGCCCTGGGAGAAGGGCCTTCTCACGCTGAAGCCCAAACCCGGACAGACGGAGATCAAGGTGCTGTCCGTCACCACCGAGGATCTGAAGTCCCGCTCCGAAAGGAGCCGCGAGTTTCCGGGGGGCTGGCAGGAGATGGCGCCCCATCTGAAGGCTGGACTGACTATATATATGGTCCGCTTCACCGAGCCGGGAAAGGAGCGCGGGCAGCGCTTTGACGGACTCATCTACGTGAACGAGCGCTGGCGCATCTTCCCGAAGCCGTGGCGCATCAAGTAGCATGGTTGGTTTCCGCTTTTCGCGAAAGTTTTCACCAAATCCCCGGTGCCATTCAGGGTCCGCCGCCTTGAGCGGGGAAAAAGAAGAAAAAACCGGCGTCATTTCTGCACATTTCAAATGCTGAAAAAGCAGGTTTTTTTTCTTGACCGAAATTGATCTTTCGTTCAATTCTCGCTGGCAGGAGGTGTTCATGTCACAGACCAAACAAACTCCATATACCGGCATTCACGCGAAGATGGGCGCCAAGCTGGTCGATTTCGCCGGCCACCTGATGCCCATGCAATATGAAGGCATCCGCAAGGAGCACATGGCCGTCCGTCAGGAGGCAGGGCTGTTTGACGTCGCGCACATGGGGGAGATCCTGTTCCAGGGTCCTGGCGCGCTGGAAACCATCAATTACATGGTGAGCAACGACGTGGCCGCCATCCCCGACAATCACGCCATCTACACCCCGATCTGCCATCCCCATGGCGGCATCGTGGACGACTGCATCGTGTACAAGCGCTCCGCCACCGACCTCATCGTCGTGGTCAACGCCTCCAACAAGGACAAGGACTTCGCCTGGTTCACCGAACATGCCAGGATCGTCAAGCCCGTGGACGTCAGCGACGACGTCGCGCTGCTGGCGCTGCAGGGCCCCAGGGCCGCCCGGATCCTGGCGCTGGCCGCGGGCGCGGATCATCTGGACAGCATCCCCGGGTTCGGGCTGGGCTGGGTCGACCTGTGCGGGAAAAAGACCATGATCGCCCGCACCGGCTACACCGGTGAGGACGGCTTCGAGATCTTCCTCCACCCCGACCAGGCCGAGGCCGCCTGGGAGCGGCTGTTCGAATTCGGGCGTCCCCTGGGACTGGCGCCGGC
>PHBF01000088.1 GCA_002841905.1 Deltaproteobacteria bacterium HGW-Deltaproteobacteria-17 | reverse complement strand
CCGCTTCCGCGCCGCCGACGCCGCCCGACACCGGCGCATCGAGCATCGCCATGCCTGCTTTCTCCGCCGCCGCGATCGTCTCTCGCGCGGAGGGAATGTCGATGGTGGAACTGTCGATGAAGACGGTGCCCTTGCGCGCCGAAGCGATGAGCCCGCCGTCCCCCAGATAGACAGAGCGCACATGCTCGCCCGCGGGCAGCATGGTCACGACGAAATCCACATCCCGCGCCGCGTCGCGCGCGGTCTCCGCTTTCGTCGCCCCCGCTTCGACAAGCGCCGCCACGGCCGCCGGCGCGAGGTCGAAGACCTTGAGAGCGTGTCCCGCCTTGACGAGGTTCCGCGCCATCGGCCCGCCCATATTGCCGAGCCCGATAAATCCGATTGCCGCCATCTTGCTCTCCCCGTTCTAGTCGAACGTCAGTTCATCCGCGCCGAGCGGCGCAAAATAGCAATCCACATCGCCCGCGCTCATCTCGGCGAGCGTGGCGGGCTTCCATTTCGGCGACTGATCCTTGTCGATCACCACCGCACGCACGCCTTCGTAGAAGTCGTGTCCCTTCACGATCATCTGCGTGCCCACGAGGATGTCGATCTCGCCGGCGCGCATTCGGTCGAGCAACCGAACCAGCCCCGCAAAGCGCGTCGAGTCGCGATCCAGCCGGGCGATGCGCGCCGTCGGGAAGCGCTCCTGCAGCGCGCCGGTGACCTGCTCGACGCCCTCGCGAGCCTGCACGAACCCGCCGCCGCAGGTGCAGCGCGCCGGCAACGGTTTGCGAAGGCCGCAATAATGGCAGACCAGGCTCTTCTGGACCTGGTGCAGGGTCAGGGACACCGCGCAGTGCGGACACTCCTCGACCGTTCCGCAGGCGGCGCACTGCAGCCTCCCGGAGAATCCCCGGCGGTTCAGGAACACGATGCTCTGGCCCCCGGCGGCCAGGTTCTCTTCGAGGGCGACGGCCAGGGGCGCCGTGATCAGGTCGCGGCTGCCGAAGACCCGCAGATCGACACACTGGACCGCGGGCATGGGACGCGCCACGGGCCGGTGGGTGAGGCGGAAGTGACCCCACCGCCCGCTGCCGGCCAGTGTGCGTGCCTCCATGGAGGGGGTGGCGCTCCCGAGCACGATGGGGCAGCCCTCTTCCCGGGCCCGGACCAGCGCGAAGTCACGTGCGTTGTAGAGGAAGCCTTCCTCCTGCTTGAAGGACGCGTCGTGCTCCTCGTCGACCACGATCAGGCCCACGTCCCGGACGGGGGCGAACACGGCCGAGCGGGCTCCCAGTGCGATCCGCTTCTGGCCGGAGGCCAGGGCGCGCCACTCCCGCGCGCGGGTCGTCGCCGGCTGCGCCGAATGCAGGACCGACACCTGGCCGGGGAAGCGCGCCTCGAAGCGGGAGGCCAGCTGCGGCGTCAGCGCGATCTCCGGGACGATGATCACCGCCCCCCGGCCACGTTCGAGCACGCCGCGCAGCACCTGCAGGTACACCTCGGTCTTGCCAGAGCCGGTCACGCCCTCGAGCAGGAAGGGATGAAAACCCGTGGCGTGGCCCTGGACCAGCGCCACGGCTTCCTGCTGCTGCGTGGTGAGCACGGGCTCGGGCGCGCACTCGGGCAGCTGGGCGAAGGGATCCGTCGGTGCGGCGAGGGTGGTCACCTTCTCCATCCGGATCAGGTTCTCCTTGCGCAGCGCGGCCAGGTGGGGCTGTGCGTTCGGATGCTCGCGCAGGACGTCCGAGACCGGCACCGGCAGGGCCGTCTCGGCCAGCTGGCAGTACAGGTGGAAGCGAACCGGACGGCGGCGCAGCGACTCCAGCGCCTCGACGGCGGGCTCCTCCACGGCGGTGATCGCGACCACGGCGCCGACGCGTCGGTTCCGTTCGTCCTCCTCGGCCACGAGCCACCCGGCGGAGCAGGCCTTCTGGATCCAGGCGTCGTTCTTGCCGGCCCGGTGGAAGGTCTTCTTGTCGTACAGGTTTCCGGGCCGGATGTGGCCCAGCGGGCCCGTCCACGGGTCAATCCAGCCGGTGTAGTCGTTCTGCGGCGGCAGGATCGCCCGGAAGCGTCGTCGCGTGCGGATCTCGTCGAGCTGGGGGTGCGCCGCCCGCAGCACCTCGCCGATGGGGTGATGGTAATATCCCGCCGCCCATGCAAGCGAGCGCAGCACCGGCGGCGTGAACACGGGCACCGGATCCACGAGCTCCCCGAGGGGTGCGGTGACACCGTCAAACGTCGGCGTCCCGGGCAGCACGACGCCGATCAGGCGGCGACCACCGAAGCGCACGAAGACGCGCGTCCCCGGCGGTGGCGGTGTGCCGTCGCAGTGGTAGGTGAAGGCCTGGTGGAGCGGGACGGGGACGCCCACGGAGACGAGCCGGCGGGTCATGGGACGGTGCCGGTCACTGGGCGGGCTCTTCCAGCCATTCGGGCAGGCTGGCGCGCAGCTTCCTGGCCAGATCGGGGTGCTTCATCGCATAGTGGATGTTCGCCTCGAGGTACCCGAACACATCCCCTGTGTCGTGACGACGCCCCTCGAACAGACAGCCCAGAAGGCTCTTTCCGCTGTGCACAAGCTCCGCGAGGGCGTCGGTGAGCTGGATCTCGCCGCCGGCGCCGCGGGGGATCCGCTCCAGGTGCAGGAAGGTGTCCGGGTGCAGCACATAGCGCCCGATGACCGCGAAGTGCGAGGGCGCGTTCTCGATCGAGGGCTTCTCCACGATGCCGGTGATCTCCATCACGCGGTCGTCGAGCATGCGCCCGGCGACGATGCCGTACTTGGAGACATCCGCGTCGGGCACCTGCATCAGGGCGAGCACGCCGTGCGGGTGGCGCGCTTCGTACACGTCCATCAACTGCCGCAACGCCGGCCGCCGCGCATCGATCAGGTCATCGGGCAGCAGCACCGCGAACGGTGAGTCCCCCACGACCTTCCTGGACATCAGGACCGCATGACCGAGCCCGAGGGGCCGCTCCTGGCGCACGGCCACATACTCGGCCATGTGCGTGGGCGCGGTCACCTTCTCGAGCAGGTCGAGCTTGTTGCGGCCGGCCAGCAGCGCCTCCAGATCGGGGGCGGAGTCGAAGTGGTCGATGATGGCCTCCTTGCCCTTGGCGGTGATGAACACGATCCGCGAGATTCCGGACGCGACGATCTCGTCGACCAGGTACTGGATCGCGGGGGTGTCCACGATGGGAAGAAGTTCCTTGGGAATGGCCTTGGTGGCGGGCAGCAGACGGCTCCCGATCCCGGCGGCCGGAATGACGGCGGTGAAGTGCGTGACGTCGGACATGGAAGGTGCCATACCGCAAATCCCCTTTGGCCGCAAGCAAAACCTACGAACATCGCCCGGAACCCGCGGCGGACGAGAAGCACTTTGGCCTCGCCAAACCACCGGAATTCAACTATCAATGGAAGGTGACGTGCCGCAGGTCGGTTCCCGTATCCGGTCAAGGGATCAACGGCCCGGACAGGGTCCTGGTGGAGATTATGGTATTGAATCTTGTTGACATTCAAACGCAGTTCGCCCGTCTCCAGCAGGAGATGAGGAAATACTATTTCGGGCCCGAGTCCATCGTCCAGGAGATCTGCATCACCCTGCTGGCGCGGGGGCACATCCTGCTCGAGGGCGTTCCCGGCGTGGCCAAGACGACGCTGGCCCGATACTACGCGGCGCTGCTGGGCCTGTCTGCCAAGCGCATCCAGTTCACACCCGACCTGCTGCCGTCGGACATCACCGGCATGCGGATCCCCGGCCCGGACTTCCAGTCCCAGAAGTTCATCCCCGGGCCCCTGTTCACCCAGGTCCTCCTCGCCGACGAGATCAACCGCGCCCCGGCCAAGACCCAGGCGGCCCTGCTCGAGGCCCTCGAGGAGAACCGCGTCACCGTGGACGGCACCACCTACGCCCTGTACGAGCCGTTCTTCGTCCTGGCCACCCAGAATCCCCAGGAGAGCGCCGGCACCTTTTTGCTGCCGGAGGCCACCATCGACCGCTTCCTGATCCGGATCCGCCTCGGCTATCCCGATCGGGAGCAGGAGCTCTCGATGATGCACGCCCATCACGTGAACCCGCCGCTGCCGGCACCGCTGTTCTCGGGCTCCCAGTTGGTGGAGACCCAGGCGCTGGTCGAGCGCGTGCAGGTCTCCGAACCGCTGATGCGCTACGCCCTGTCGCTGGTGCGCGCGACCCGACGGCATCCCCAGTTGGAGCTGGGCGCCTCGCCGCGCGCCGGGCTCGCCCTGCTGCGCGCCTCCAAGGCCAGGGCCGTGCTTCTCGGGCGCGACTTCGTGACCCCCGAGGACGTGCGCGCCCTGGCGATCCCGGTGCTGGGTCACCGGCTGCGGCTGTCCTATGAGGCTGAGAACCGCGGGGTCACCCCCGACAGCGTCGTGCAGCGGCTGATCCAGGATCTTGATCTGATATGAGCCCGTTCTCCGATCCCCTGTCCGGCGCGGGGAAGGAACAGGCACCCCGGAGGGAGAAGCCGGCCCACGCCGACCCGGGCGCGCCGAGCCTGACCCTGCTCACCCTCGGGGGTCTGGTGTTCCTGGCCGCGGGCGCCGTGCTGCTGCGCGCGGACCTGCTGATCCCCGGGCTGATCCCGTTCGCGTGGGCCGGATGGATCCGGCTGCGCGAACGCATGCTGTTCTCGTCGCTGCACGAGGATCCTTTGCGGGGCATGGTGATCCCGCCCGAGGACGACCTGGTCGTCGGACGCCCGTTCGTGATCCGCTGCCGGCTGGAGCACCACCTGCCCATCCCGCTGGGAAGCGTGAGCCTGGAGACCCGCTTCTGCCCGGGCCTCTCCAGCGCCGGCCACTTCCGCTTCGACATCCCGGCCGCGTGTGAGCTGCCCTTCGAGGTCGAACTGATCCCGGTGCGGCCAGGACCTGTGTGGTTCTACGGCTTTTCGATCGTGATCCGCGCGCCCCTGGGGGCCGCCCCGCGCGAATACGTGCTGAGCCTGCCCCTGATGCTCCACGCCCAGCCCGCGGCAGCGCAGTTCCTCCGCAAGCACCCGCAGGTCGAGCAGACCCAGCCCGATCGCCGGCCCATCCCCGGGCAGGACGGCGAGTTCGCGGAACTTCGGCCGTTCTCCCCCGGCGACCCGCCCCGGGCGATCATCCCCTCGGCCTCCCTGCGCCTGCAGAAATACGTCATCCAGATGTCGATCCCGGTGGTGGTAGGGAAGTGGTCGGTCCAGGTCGACCTGAGCCCGTCGACCTTCTCCGGCGTCGCAGGCTACAGCCCGTTCGACCACTACGCCGCCGGACTCCCGTTGCTGTTCCACAGCCTGCAGCAGGCCCAGGCCCCCGTGGGGCTGGCCGGCTACCACGAGGACGGCCTGTGGCACTCACGCCATCCGCGTATCCGCGACGGCCTGCAGGATCTTTCCCGGTTCCGCTACCGCACCCCCGTCTCGGCGCGCCTTTCCTGGGAGGAGCGGTGGGGGCGCTTCCGCTCCTGGGTGCTCTGGGTGTTCGGGGTCGGAACGCCCGAGCTGCTGCCGCCCGGACCCGAGGATCGCTGCGAGCAGATCGGCCGGATCATGGCCCGGCTCCCGCGCATCCAGGGGATGCAGCCCCTGGAGCTCTCCACCACGGACCCGGACCTTGCCCTGGAGCAGTGCTGCGCCTACACCGGCCTCGAGATGCCCACGCGTGCGCCCCGCGGGAGTGGAATGTCCCACCTGCTCGAGAGCCTGCGGCGGGCCCCGGCACCCCATGTGGTCGTGTTCTCGCCGTGGGATCCCCTCCCGGAGACGGCCCCGCTGGCGGCCCAGTTGAGCCACCTCGCCAAAAAGGGCGTCCGCTTCCACTGGATGCTGCTCGACGAGAGCCAGTTGACCCTGCGGCCCCACGGCCGGGACCTGCTCGACCTCGAGTGGCAGATCAAGCTCGGCCCGGTGCTTGAGCTGCTGCGCCAGAGCGGCTCGGTGCACTACTACCATCCGCTGACGTTGTCCTGGGAGCTGCCGCGGCTGCTCCGCCCGGTCGCCCCCGGACGGCCGGGCAGCCATCGGCGAAGATGATCCCATGGCGCCTCCGGGACGCCTGCAGGATCTCCGGACACGACAAGGCATTTCGCAGGAATCGGCACGAGAATTGCTTGCAATTCTTCCATCGCGAGGTGTTCGATGCCCTGCCTGCTCGTGCTGCTCCTGATCGCCACCCCGGCCGGCCCCTCGACGCCGGCCGCCGAGGATCGCGTCCACGTCGAGATCTCACCGCGGCCGCTCCCGGCCGGCCTCCATATAAAAATGGCCACGCGCGCCCTGGTGTTGTTGGTCAAGCATCGGGAAGTGGACCGGGTGAAGCTGCCGTTGCTTCCCGGAAAAGCCAAGCGCCTCGGCGACCACGCCATCCTGGCCATGGGAACGCACGGGCTCTGGATCCTGCGTGTGGGTGAGGATCATCATTGGGTGATCGTGCGGAAGATGAAACTCCCCGAGTCCGTCGACGGCTTCGAGATCGTCAACGATCGCGTGCTGCCGACCACCCGGCCGATCCATGCCTATTTCTACCGCTCCAGGCTCGCGCCCAGGCGGGTCACTCCGCCCCCCGGAATGCTCGATCACCTGCTGCCCGGGATCCGCGCGCGGAGCCAGGACTGGCCTGATCCGCTTGAACTGCCGGTGCAGGGTTTCCCTGTGCCGAACTCCTATGTCGAGACCAACTTCTTTTTCACCCAGGCCACCCAGGTGTACGCACGGCAGGACAGCCGCCTGGACGACCCCCTGCGTTGGGGAATCGAACTGTCCGCGCGCCTGGGCTTCCACATTCATGGGCCTCATGTGGCCGGCATCAGCCTTTTCCGGCTGATCGGGTGGCAGGAGCCGACCTTCGACAACCACAGGGACTATCGCGAACAGGTATGGTCCATGATCAACCCGACGGGCCTATTTTATCAATATGCGCCCTTGTTGGTGCCGGTGGGCGTGCAGGTGGAGCCCATCCGCGTGGAGTATCGCGAAGGCACGCCCACGGAGTACGGGGGACGGGTGACGCTGCAACTGGTCAAGCGATCCGCCCCGATGCGGCTCGGACTGGAGCTGCGCACCGACGTGACCAGGACCATCATCCGTTTTTCTTTCGCGATCGTGTGCGGCTTCAACTTCTGACCCGTGGGGGGCGTCATGAACGGATCCTTTTCGCACAGTGTGAAAAAATGCTGCAGTGTCGTGCTGGCGCTGCACCTGCTGGCCTCATGCTCCGCCGTCTGGCCCATCCGTCTGAGCGTGCCGGTCACCGAGCTCCGGCAGGTGGAGAAGCTGGCGCGGACCCGGCATCCTCTCGGTGAGACGCTGGAGGCCAAGGGGACCCGGCAACTGGCCGTGGAGTCCGTCACGAGGCTGCGGGTGATCACGAAGGACAGGGAGGCCGTTCCAGTCCCGGTTCCTTTCACCGCCGCGATCACGCCGCTCCCGCGCGGGCCCGCGGCCAAGAACCGATCGAGTCGCGTGAGCGCGCCCTCGGGAATCACGCTGAGCCGCGATCCGTGCGCGCCGGGCGGCGCAAAGGCGACGCGCCAGAGGTCTTCCCGCTTCCAGGCCAGGGCGATCAGCACCATCCCGCGATCACGGGCTTCGGGCGCCACCCCTCGGATCAGGCCCGCCGCCGCCGGGACTCCCACGAGCTTCGCGCCGGTCGCCTCGGCGATCGACTTGGCGACGGCGCAGGCGATCCGCAGCCCCGTGAACCCACCCGGCCCCACGCTCACCGCGATGCGCCCGAGTTGGGCGGGTTCCACGCCCGCCCGCGCGCACAGCCGGTCGATCGCGGGCATCAGATCATCATCAAAGGCGCCCGTTCTCTCGTTCCCCGCCCGTTCCGCGCGCAGCCTCTCGACCCCCAACGGCGCGCAGGCCTCCTCGCGTTCACCCTCGATCAGCGCCACTCCGCCGTGCCACGGGTTCTCGTTCTCTCCGCCGCGCGATGGATCGGGCGCCGGGGCGGGATTGCTCGATTCGATGGCGAGAGTTATGAGCCCACGGTGCGCCACGAACGCAAGTCTAACAGGACTCCGAATCGGGGTTCTCTGAACAACCCGTGGCACAGGGCCGACCGATCAGGGCGGGGACGCATCGGCATGGGCGAGGGAAGAAGGCGTCGGGCGGGATGGTTTGCCCCGTGTTCCATCGGCGTCCGACGCGCCGTACAGCGCCCGTCTCGACCTCGGCCCCAATTCCAGACCCACGAACGGTCCCGAACCGATACTCTTGTTCCGCCATGACGCCCGAGCCATCACGAAACGCCTCGACCATGACCTGGCTCACCCGGGTTCGGCTGCGTGTCGTGGTCTTTGTCATCGGCATCCCCCTGGCCGCCTTCGGCGCCATCAGCCTCGGGCCGGCCTGGCTCGCCCTCCCGCTCATCGGCATCGCCGTCGCGGCCGTCACCATGACGGTCAGCCGGCTCACCGAGCGGCTCGACGCCGACACCTGCCTCACCTGCGGCGCCGATCTCTCGGGGCAGGGGCTCAACGAACGGGGCGTCATCTGCCCCGACTGCGGCGCCCTCAACCAGCACAACCCCCCCCCCCTCCCCAAAGCCTGACCACCCCGCGGCCCACTCGCCCCGGATACCCCCCCGCTGGAGGGGTGTTTTCGGATGGGATCCGGGCGGCTCAAAAATATTTTTCGACCCCGGAACAATCGCCCGGCCGGGCTGGTTCGCCGTCGGACAGCGACGAATTTTCCCGACCCCCACGAGGCCCGGCGCATCGGTTTTACTGATCGCCGGGCTTTTTTTCGGGCCTGTTTCCCTACGCTTCGCCGTCGCAACTCCCTTGAGCTGGTTCAGTAGGGATCTCCGAACAGCCCAACCCCGGTGGCACGAGC
>PHBF01000087.1 GCA_002841905.1 Deltaproteobacteria bacterium HGW-Deltaproteobacteria-17 | reverse complement strand
TCTTGACCGGCACTTGCACGTCCCTGCCGTGATCCGTCAGGCGGGTCTTCTGGGCGAAGTGGGTCGACAGATAGGACAGGGTCATGTTGCCGACCCCGCAGGCGGCGATCATCACGACGGCCACCGGGCCGTGGGGCGTGTCGAGCACCGTGACCAGCCGCTCGTTGCGGCAATACAGTTTGTCGATCTTCTGCGTGCAGAACTTCCCCACCGGATAGGACGTCCCCGAGTGCCCCGGGATGTGACGGTAGCGGACCACCGTGCCCGAGACGGGAAAGTGCACGCGATGATAATCCTTGGGGCTGAGGTAGATCGTGAAAAAGTGGCCGTCCCTGAAACGCTCCACGAGCTCGGCGTCAAGGAGGAGCTGGTTCAGGGTGTAGTCGATGCCCTTGGCCTGGATCAGCGTGTCTCCCTGGATCGGACCGAAGGCGCCCAGCCTGCCGTCGGAAGGATACACGAGGCTGGCCTCGTCGGGGTCGACGGGACGGGCCTCGGCCTGCAGGCGACGCGTGAAGAACGCGTTGAGCGTGGGATACTGCGCCAACTGCCACTCCGCTTCGGAGACGTCGATCTGCGCGAGCTTGGCGAAGGCGGCGTTCTGGAGGCGGTTGACCGGTCCTGGCAGATGCAGGCGGGACCAGCGCAGCAAAAGCGCGGAGAAATGCCGGCGGGGAAGATGACGGATCAGGATTTTCTGCAGTTCGGTAACGGGAAGCATGAGCTCACCTGCCAATCTCAGGGTTTGAAGAATTCCCAGGCGAAGTGTGCGGCGGCGGCGAACTTGCCCAGCACGACAAGCCAGTACACGATGCCGTCGTCGAGTTCGTCATATTCGGCCATCCCGAACCGGGTCAGGTACAGGCTCTTGCCGGTGAACAGGTCCATGACCCCCCACCCGAGAAAGAAGATGGCAAACAGGATGGAAATCGAATCCATGCGAAGAGAGACCGCCCGGGGAGATCAGTTGCCCACTTCAGCGGCGAAGGCGGCGGCGGAAAGCCTGGCGCCCGTCACCTTCTCGACGAACTGGGGCCAGGGGATCGTCATGCCGGGAGCGAAGACCTCCTTGATCAACTTGTTTCCGATGATCTTCTGGTTCCAGCTCATCTCCGAGATCGGACCCTGGTGTTTCAGATCCCTCGCGATGGAGGCCCGCAGCTGGGCGGCGAACAGTTCACCGAGGGCATAGTTGTGATAATAAACCGGTGCGATGGTGAAGTGGGGCTTGGAGGCCCAGTCCGGCAGGTTGCGGCCTTCGGGGCGCTTGAGCATCTGGAGGCGCTCGACCAGATCCCACCACAGTTTGTTCAGATCCTGATCCGGATTCTCATACAGGGCCTTTTCAAAATGGAGCATGACCATGGCCCAGCGGGCGAAGATCAACTGTTCGAGCTTGCGCTGCTCCAGGATCGCGGCCTTGGTCTTCTTGACCAGCTTGGGGTCGGCCTTGGCGACCTCGGTCAGCCACAGTGGGTTTTTGGCCAGCGCACCGAACATCATCGCGATGGCCTCGGTGGTGAAGATGTGGGCGGCCTCACGCAGGTTGTACGGCAGCGTGCGATCGATCCACTTGTAGTACACCGCGTGACCGGTCTCGTGGAGCATGGTGTCCATCCACTGGTCCGTGGGCTTGACGTTGAGCAGCATGCGCACGTCCTCGGCGCGGTTCATCGTGATGCAGAACGCATGCTGATCCTTGCCCTTGCGCTCGAAGAAGTCGCTTTTGGCCGCCAGATCGTCCATGGGCAGGTCGATCTCGGCGAAGAACCGCTTGGCGATGTCGATGATGTCCTGCTCCTTCTTGTCCTTGAAGAACACGTCGAGGTCGATCTCAGGGGACGGCGGCGCCTCCTGGAAGAACGGATTGTCATAGTGCCACGGCTTCAGGTCGGCGACCTTGACCTTCAGTTTCTTCGCGATCTGGGCGTCCATCTTCGCCTTCAACTTCTTGAAGGGCTCGGCGGTGAGCTTCTCGAGGCCCTCGAAGATCTCCATGATCATCTTCGGATCATGCTCCTGCAGCCGGATGCGCATGTCCCAGAAATTGGCGTAGCCCAGCTGGCGTGCGGCCTCGTTGCGGATCTTCGCCAGCTCGACGAGCCTGGGTCCGGTCTGCGCGCCGACCTGCTTGAGCGCCTCCCACACGGCCTGCCGCTTCTTGGAGTCCTTCTCCTTGGCCAGCATTTTCAGGAGTTCGTTGTTGCTGTATTCCTTGTCGCCGATCTTCCCGCGGAAGGTGTTGTTGAGCTTCTCGATCTCCTTGCCCTTCTCGACGAGGGCCTTCAACTTGTCGGCCGGCAGCTGGTTCTCCTTGAAGGCGAGGTAGGCCACCTCGAGCTGGCGCACGACCAGGGGCTCCAGTTCGGCCTTCTTGGCCAGGAAACCCTCGATCTTCTTGAACATGGCCGGATCGCTGTGATAGGCGCGCAGGGCCAGCTCGGTCCGGCCGGCTTCGGCGAAGTCGGCGTCGGCCCCGGAGTTGGCGGCCTTCCAGAAGGTCGTGGTGAGCTCGCCCTCGAGCCGGGCGTAGTCGGCCTGGTACTGCTTCAGGAATTCATCGGCCTGTTCCTTCATGGTCTTTTCCACGGGAGCCGGTTTTGCAGGCTCGACATCCTTGTTTTGCATCTTCTTCTCGGGCTCCAGCGGCGCGGTCCCCTTCTTCGCAGGGGAGGTGCAGGAGATCCAGGACACGCTCAGCAACAGGATCGAAACAACTCGCATCTTCATGATTTTCCTCCGGTGGGATCAGTCTTCGTCGTCGTGGGGGACTTCCTCGACCAGATCCGAGACCTCCTCGGCGTCGAGGGCGGTGGACAGTTCCTTCGTGGTCAGGCGCAGTCGCTTGGTCAGTTCCTGCACGAAGCTCCACAGCAGCTTGACGGCGATGGCGTGCTCGTAGCGCACGATGTTGTAGAAGTCACGGCGCTGGATGACCAGCACGCGGGTGGGGACGGCGGCGTAGGCCGAGGCGCTGCGGGGGGACTTGTCCACCAGGGCCATCTCGCCGAAGTGGTCACGATCCTGCAGCATGGCGATCTCGGTGCCTTCCTTCTCCAGGCGGATCTTGCCGCGCAGGATGACAAAGAACTCGCGTCCCTCCTCGCCCTCCTTCACGATCAGTTCGTCCTGGGTATAGGAACGCACGGCCGTCATGTTGTGGATGCGCACCAGCTCGCGGTAGTCCAGATGCTGGAACAGAGGGATGTGGTGCAGCACCTCCAGGGAGAGGTTGATCTCCGCGGCGCGGGCGATGGCGCTCTCGGCGGAGTCGCTGGCGATCGGGATCTTGACGAGGATGCCGGTGATGTTGTCGTGACCGCCTCCGGCGCGGGACACCTCGATGAACTCCTTGACGATGTCCTCGGGGTTCTCGTGCTGCAGGGCCTGGTTCATGTTGAACGGGTTCAGGTAGTGGCTCATGCCGTCGGAGCACATCAGGAAGGCGTCGCCGGGGAGCACCGAGAAGTCGAACAACTCCACCTCGATGGACTCGTACACGCCCACGGCCCGGGTCAGCGCGTTGCGGTGCTCGAAGAAGGGGGTCTTCTCGAACTCCTCCTGGGTGTACTTGCCGCGGCGGAGCAGCTCGTTCATCAGGCTGTGATCCTCGGTCAACTGGTGGATCTTGCCCTGACGCTCCAGGTACACGCGTGAGTCGCCCACGTGCGCGATGAAGCCGGTCTCCGGCGTCAGCAGCAGCACGTCGCAGGTGGTGCCCATGCCGCGTTTGGCGTCGTCGAGCTGGGCCTCCTGGTAGACCTTGATGCAGGCCGACTGCACGGCCTGCTCCATCAACTTGGCGAGGTCGTGCTTGGAGTGGCCGCTGCGCTCGCCGTTTTCGATGAAGGCGAGGATCATGTCCTGGTTGTCCTGCATCACCCGCTTGACTTCCTCCACCGTCATGGAGCTGGCGATTTCACCGGCGGCGTGACCGCCCATGCCGTCACAGCAGATGAAGAGGTTCAACTCGGGGATCATCCCCCAGGCATCCTCGTTGTTCTTGCGAACCAGCCCCATGTTACTTTCGCCATAGTATTGCAGTTGCATTCACATTCTCCTGAAAACTGCCGGCCCTCTGATCCGGGACACGCATGTCAACCCAGTTTCGACGTCCTCGAAAACAGTAGAATTTTTACTCCACATCGGACACGGTGAAAAGCTGAAAAGCTGAAACCGGGGAGAACGTGCCCGTCAGGGAAGCCATTGCCAGCGCACGTTCTTGAGCACCCAGCGGCGACTCGCTTTTTCAAGATCAGTCCCCTCCGGCACCTCGACCCCCTGGACGATGGGCTCATCCGGGCGCCGGATGAACACGGGCCGGCCATGATCCTCGGCGAGGATCCCGGTGGCGCGCACGCGCGTCCGGTCACTTTCGGGCCAGCCCGTGAGCTCCACGATCCACAGTTCGAAGTGCTCCCCGCGCAGGACCGCGCCGTCCTTGCGGTTCTCGGCCACGCCCTCCACGGTGATGGTCCGGCCCACCTGGGCGGACTCCAGGCGCACGGTCAACTCCGGCCCCTTGGTGCCCGAGCAGGACACGCAGGCGAGCCAGGCGGCCAGGATCAGGAAGGGGGCCGCCGGCTTCATGACGCGCTCCAGTCTCCGTCGCTCTGGCTCTTCTGGAAGGCCAGGGACAGTTCCTCGATGCGACGCGCCACCCGGTCATTGAACGAGCCAGGAGTCCACGTACCGTCCCCGTGCTGGTCACCGGCGGACATGTTCATCAGGATCTCGACGCCCTCGTCGATGTGGGAGATGGCGAACACGTGGAACAGGCCATCCCGCACCGCCTCGACGACCTCGTGCGGCAGCATCAGGTTGCGGACGTTCGCCTTCGGGATCAGCACCCCCTGGGATCCGTCCAGCGTCCCGAGCAGCTTGCAGACCTTGTAGAAGCCCTCGATCTTCTCGTTGACGCCTCCGATGGCCTGGATGTAGCCCTGCTGGTTGACCGAGCCGGTCACGGCGATGCTCTGGTGGATCGGCACGTCGGCCAGCGACGACAGCAGCGCGTACAGTTCGGTGGAGGAGGCGCTGTCTCCCTCGACCTGATTGTAGGTCTGCTCGAAGGTGATCGAGGAGGAAAGGTTCATGGGCTTGTTCCGGGCGAAGCGCCCGGAGATGTACCCGGTCATGATCAGGGTGCCCTTGTCGTGGATGTTTCCGGACAGGTTCACCTCGCGGTCGATGTTGGTGATGCCCTTGTCTCCGGCATAGGTGATCGCCGTGATGCGCGAGGGGATGCCGAAGGCGTGATCGCCCAGGTCATAGACGGCCATGCCGTTGATCTGACCCACCACTTCGCCCGTGGTGTCGATGAGCACGGTGCCGCTCTGGATCTCGCGCAACGCCAGCTTTTCGATGCGGGAGTGCCGGCGGGACCGGTCCTCGAGCGCCTTGTCGACATCGCGGGCGTCGATGAAGCGGGGCCGCTTCTGCCGCTGGTGGGCCCAGAAGTCGCTCTCGGCGAGCAGGTCGATCAGCGAGGAGGTGCGGTTGGAGATCATCTCCTGGTCATCGGCCATGTAGGAGGAGTATTCCACGATGCGGGCCACGGCCCGGGCATGCACCGGCAGGTACTTCTCCTCCTTGGCGATCTGTCCGAGGAAGCACGCCAGGGCGTGCACGTTCTCGGGCAGGCGGGCCATGCTGTGGGAGAAGTCGGACTTGACCTTGAACAGGCGGTTGAACTCCTCGTCGTGGTTCTGCAGCAGGTAGTACGTGTCGTCGTTGCCCACGAGGATGACCTTCAGATCCAGGGGGACGGATTTGGGACGCACCGTCCCCGTGACGCGGGGGCGCCCCTCCTCCTGCATCTCCTCGATCCGGATCTCCTTGTGGCGGAGCACCTTCTTGAGGGCGAACCAGGACATCGGGTGCAGCAGGATGTCGTTGGCCTGCAGGATCAGATAGCCGCCGTTGGCGCGGTGGAGGGCGCCGGGCCGGACCAGGGTGTGGTTGGTCGAGAACGCGCCCAGCTTGTCCTGGTACTCGAGATAGCCCACCAGGTTGGCGTACGTGGGCACCTTCTCCATGATGACCGGCGCGGAGGTCTCCTTGCTGTTGTCCACGAGCACGTTCACCCGGAATTCAATCGGAATCTCCTCCTGGTCGTGCTCGATCTCCATCTCGTTGAGGAACTCGGACTCCTCATCGCTCTCGCCCTTGTCCTTGCCCGACTCCTCCTCGTTCTCCTCCTCGTCATGGGGCAGGAAGCGCTGGAAGTACTCCAGGTAGCGCGACTTCAGGCCGCCCATGTAGGTGTCCAGGAGCTTGTTCTTGACGCCGAGCTTCTCCCGCACCTCGATCATGAGGCGTTCGACCATGGGGGACAACTTGGCCCGCTGGTCCTCGATGATCACGCCGACGAGCTCCTTCATCAACTGCCGCTGCCGGCGGTCGAGATCATGCAGCATGCGTTCGAGCTCGTTGACCGCGTTGACCATCTGCTCGCGCAGGGCGGCGGTCTCCGGGGAGGGGGCCATCTCCCGCAGCTCAGCCTCGCCGACGAAGCCGTCCTGGTACGGGATCACCGGCACGAAGCCCTGCTCATCGGAGCTGCGCAGCTCGAAGCCCAGGGCCGTGGCCTCGGCCACCATGCCCGAGAGCAGGCCCTGGATCTGCGTCCGGTATTCGTCGACGCGCTTCTGCTGGTGCTGCTGGGCGGAGGGGTGCATCACGATCCGCTGCGTCTCCCGACGCAGGTCCAGCGCGAGGCCCTCGATCAGTTCGGCCAGCTTGCGACCCTTGCCCGACGGCAGCAACACCGCCTGCGGCTCATAGGGATCCTCGAAGTTGTAGAGGTAGCAGATGTCCGGCGGGATGTGATCCTTGCGCGCGCGGTTGCGGACCAGGCGCAGGATCGTGGAGGTCTTCCCGAATCCGGGCTGACCCACTGCATAGATGTTGAAGCCGCGGCTCTTGATCGAGAGCCCGAAGTCGATCGCGTCGAGGGCGTCCTTCTGGTCCAGGGTGCCGTTCCAGGGCGGGAGATCCCTGGTGGTCTCGAAGCCCAGTTGGTCCGGATCGCACCTCAGGTACAACTGTTCGTGGGAAAGACGGTATTTATCCTGCAGATGTCTGTTTTTTCTATGATTCACTGGCGGCTCCTGTTGTGCACAGGTTGATGATCGACGGTCAGGGGGTGGTGGGCTTGGTTTCCTTCAACTTGATCACGGTGTCCTGCTCCTTGAGCTGCAGGTTCATCGCGTTCTTGCCCTCCTTGTTGATGACGAAGTCCACGCGGCCGTCGCAATCGGTGTCATAGGAGATCGTCACGAGCAGGCCCTTTTCATCGAAGTTCTCGAAATAATTGTGGCCCGGACAGACCTTCTGACCCGTGGACTGGGAGTTGATCACGCGGGACGCGATCTGGGTGATCACGCCGTTGGAGTAGGTCTTGACCACTTCCCAGGTCGTCTCGTCGGCGTCGTTGTTGTACTTCTCGACGAAGAGCATGCCCGAGCGGTAGGTGCGGACCACGTCGATGATGCCGTCGCGGCCCGTGTCCTGCTGGATCTCGAGGATGTTGGCGCCGGAGGCGTCGTAGAAATAGTGGATGTCGACCAGGCCGTCGCCGTTCATGTCGACCTCGCGGCAGGCCAGGGTGCCGTCCTCACGGGTGGTGCGGATGATGCCGATCGGATTGACCGGCGTGAGGAACATCTCATCTCGCTTGAGCGTGGGCGCGGCGGCGTTGGAGGCCTTGGCGAACTCCTTCTGCCACTTCTCGCAGCGGTTCTTGACCCGCTCGATGGCCTCTTCCTTGGCACAGACCCGGATCTGCGGACAGTTGCACTCGGTCTTGGCAGCGGCCTTGTCGGGTGTCGTGGACTTCTTCTTGTCCTTCTTGCAGCCGAGGCTACCGGAGAGGGCAAAGATTAAAACCAAAAGTAAACCGGAATGAAACAGATGCGTCTTCACTGTCGTCTCCCGCATGTCTCCGTTGTCCATGGAAACCCGCAAACCGGAGGATCCCTGTGTGGAAAACATGCGACGGGAGTAAAGCACAATCAAATGGAATGGTCAACGGGTCAACTTTTTTTTCCACGCAGAACCAACGCCGCGACCCCCACGCTGATCAGGTACATCAGGACCAGGGGTACGCCCAGCATGATCTGGGTGATGACGTCGGGGGGCGTCAGGATGGCCGCCACAATAAAGGCTATCACCACAAAATATCGGAAGAAATGCATCAGACCGGAGATGGACACCACCCGGGAGACGGCCAGGAAATAAATGACCAGCGGCAGTTCAAACATCACCCCGAAGGCGAACATCAGGCTCATGATGAGCTTCAGGTAGCCGTCCATCATGATGGTCGGCTCCAGCACGAGTCCGCCCGACAGGGCCAGCCGGGCGTCCGGGCCGTAGGCCAGCGTCAGGCTCTTCTGCATCTGCACGAAGTAGGGACCGGTGACCGTCTCGCCCCGGGCGAAGTTCAGAAGCCAGTCGAAACCATAGGGAAACACCAGGAAATAGGCGAAGGCCACCCCGGACAGGAAGAACAGCACGCCCCAGAAGGTGATCGCCAGCACGAACCGCCGCTCCTTGCGGTGCAGACCCGGACCGATGAAGGACCAGAGCTGCCACAGCAGACCCGGGAAGGCGATGAACAGGCCGGCCTGCAGCGCCAGCCGCATGTAGGTGAAGAACGGCTCGATGGGGCTCGAGAAGTGCAGCTTCGGATCCGCCCCGAGGGCGGGCGCCAGCGGCACCATCAGCCACTCCATGATCCATTCGCGGAAGATGAAGGCGATCACCGTCCCCACGGTCATCCACAGCAGGGACAACTTGATCCGGTACGCCAGGTCCTGCAGGTGCTCCCGCAGGCTCTTC
>PHBF01000086.1 GCA_002841905.1 Deltaproteobacteria bacterium HGW-Deltaproteobacteria-17 | reverse complement strand
TCATCGACGTCCTCATCGCGCGCCTCAAGGACGGCTATTTCCGCAACCCGATGCTCTCCGTGACGCTCAAGTCCGCCCAGAACCAGCAGTTCACGATGTTCGGGGCCGTGAAGAACCCGATGACCTACCCCTACGTGCCCAACATCACCATCCTCGAGGCCCTGGCCAAGGCTGGCGGGCTGGGCGCCAACGCCGACGTCAACGAGGTGACGATCATGCGCAAGGTCAACGGGCAGTCGCTGCGCATGCGGGTCTCGATCCCTGACATCATCGAGGGCAAGACCCCGAACTTCTTCGTGCTCCCCGGTGACATCATCATCGTCCGGGAGCGCGCCTTGTGAGCGAGAAGGCGCTCTACGGCTTCCTGGCGCACTACGTGGCGCTGCTGGCCGTGTTCGCCGCCGCCGCGGTAGGCTCGGTCCATCCCTGGCCGCAGATGGTGGTCGTCTTCGGCGGACTGTTCAGTTTCTTCCTCGCGCTCCTGGCCGCCCGCACCCGTCACGCGAGCGTCTCCGTGCCGGCGCTCTTCCTCTTCTTCGTGCTCCTGTTCCTGGTGATGCTGGTGCAGGTGATTCCGCTGCCGCTGTCGGTGGTGGAGTGGTTCAACCCCCACCTGGCCGAGATCCGGTCGCGGCTGGGGCACACCACCTCGCCGCTGGCCTATGATGCGCCCGCCACGCTGTTCGAGGCGTTCAAGGTCGCCGGGTACGCGGGCTTCCTCTTCTCCGCCTACCAGGTCACCCGCCACGGCATGTACACCCAGCGGATGGTTCAGGTGGTGGCGTTTGCCGGGACGCTGCTGGCCGCGCTGGCCCTGTTCCATGACTTCGCGGGCTTCTCGCGGATGTACGGGCTGTACCGCCCCGAGACCAGTTCCTCGTATTTCCTGCCCTTCGTCAACGAGAACCACGCCTCGGGCTACTATGGGTTCATCTTCTTCGTGATGCTGTCCCTGGGCATGGGGGAGACCAACCCGCGGCTGCGCTTTTTCACCCTGGGCTGCTCGTTTCTGCCGTTTCTGGCGGTGATCTGGACCGGCTCCCGGGCGGGCATCGCCGCGCTGGGCGCGGGCATCGCGATCTGGTGGTTTTTGGCGCAGCTGGCCCGCGACACGGCGCCCAAACTGACGTGGATCCTCCTGGCCTTCATCGGTCTGCTGGTGTCGATTCCCCTGATGGATTTCTATGTGGTGCCCTTTTTGAACTCCCCGACCGGTCTCGACGAGGACGTGAAGATCCACATGTGGCAGAACGCGTTTCCGCTGATCTCGGACCACCTGTGGTCCGGCGTGGGCCGCGGCGGTTTCAGTTCGGTATACCCGTATTACTATCAACTTTCCGGCAGGATCTCGGCCGACTACATCGAGAGCCTGCCGCTGCAGTTCCTCATCGATTACGGAGCGGTCACGGCCTCCGCCTTCCTGGCGGCCGGCTCGGTGGTGCTGGTCCGCTACTTCCGCCGGATCCGGCTGCGCGTGTGGAAGGCCGGACTCATCGCCGCGGTGGCGACCCTGCTGCTGCAGAACCTGTTCGACTTCAACCTGGAGTTCCCGGGCACGGCGCTGTCCCTGGTGGTCGTGCTGGGGGTGCTCTCGGCCCAGCGTTATCACGGCAAGCGGCGAAGGATGCGCAAGTGGATCTTCGGCTGGGCGGCGCTGGGCATCCCCTGGACGGCGGCCTTCGTGTCCGCCCTCGTGGCCATCCCCCTGTGGGTGCTGCCGCACCGGCTGGAGGTCGAGCGTGAGCGCGTGTCCGAGCTGGGGTCACAAGGGAAATGGGCCGAGATGGCCGGCGCGGCACGGGACGCCCAGCGTCGGCATCCGGCGGACTATTATCTCGCCGCGACCCGCGGCCTGGCCGAGACGTTCGTGCCCGGCGGTCAGCCCCTGCGCTGGATCGGCCTGTCCACATGGCTGTTTCCCCGGCACTACTACCCCGAATTGATGGCCGCCCGCGTGCTCTCGCGGTGGAAGAAGTCCTCCCAGGCCGCCGTCCAGTACGGCCGGGCGCTGCGCAAGGGCGCTCCGCTGACCTGGAGGCTGCTGACCGAGATCCGGCCCAACGTGAAGAGCCCGGTGGAGCTGCTGGAGGTCGTGCCCCCGGCCGCCTGGAACAGGCTCGTGGACCTGGTGCCCAAGGAGGAGCGTCCGGAGTTGTGCCTCTCGATCATGAAGCAGGCGCGCATCGGCGACACCTGTTCGGCCACGCTCGTGACGGTGGCCCTGGCCAGGCAGGACTGGCCGCTGCTCGAGCAGCTGGCCATCCACGACAGCGCCCGCTCACCGCAGAGCCTCCGGCCGGTCGTGCTGCGTTTGCGCAGCCTGCATGGACAGGGACGCACCGCCGAACTGGAGAAGCTCCTGGAGCAGGCGATCCGGCAGTTCCCGCGCCATGGCGTGATGTGTTCCGCTTCCATGATGCGGATCTGCCGGACCGAGGGCAGGGAGGCCGCGCTGCTGTGGGCCCGCAAGAAGATTCAGAGCCGCACGATCACGCCGGCCAACTCCCTGGTCCTCCTCGAGATGATGCAGCGGCTGGTGCCGCCGAACTCGCCCGAGGCCATCGCCGTTCAAAACCAGATGCAGACCCTGAGACGTGGAGGCCGGACGCCCGCCGACCAGGATCTGTTCCAGTTGCTCGATTTCCTGTGGGATCCGGCCCTGTGCCGCTGAACCCCTGATGGCTGGAAAATCGGGACCCTCGTCAGTCCGCGGACGGAGGAGGGCACGTCAGGAGCAGGTCCTGCAGTCCTGACACGGCTCCGATTCCGAGAAGATCGTCTGCAGGGCCTCCCTCACCGCGTCCTTGTACTGCTTCAGGTAGGTCAACCGGAAATGATCATTCCCGAGGACGCCCTGTGCGATGAAGTGGGCCGGGTGATCCACGCGGAAAAAGGGGCGAGGAAAATGCGGAAAGTATTCCAGTCTTCCACCTTCCGCGAGCCGGCGCATGGCTTCCTCGGTCATGGCCGCGTCCAGGTGGCAGCGCACGGAATGCGTGCTGCCGAGGCAGTCGTCGAGCGGGATCAGGGAGAGTACCTTCATGACATGCCTATCTGGAACAGGGCGTCCTTCAGGATCGCGACCTGCTCCAGGGTGTTGCTTTCGCCAAAACTGATCCGCAGGGTTCCCTGCGGAAAGGTCCCCAGATGTTGATGCGCCAGGGGGGCGCAGTGAAGTCCCCAGCGCGTCTCGATTCCGAAAATCTCCTGCAGCATCAGGCCCACCTCCGAAGGGGACTTCTCCGGATGGGACAGCGATACCACGCCGGTCCGGTAGTCACCTTCCGGGTTCGGGGACACCACCCGCCAGGGGGTGGGCAGATCGCCCACGAGCGTCTGAGCCAGCGTGCATCGGTGGGCAGCCAGGACCTGGGGGGTCTGCTCGAGCACCTGCAGGACCCCGGCCCGCAGACCGGCAAAACCGCTGGTGTTGGGAGTCCCGGCCTCCAGCCTGTACGGAAGCATCGGAGGTTGGGTGCGGTCGAGGCTGTGCACGCCGGTGCCGCCGGCGATCCAGGGCTTCAGGACGTCGGGACCTGCCATGACGAAGAAGCCGGTGCCCGGAGGCCCCTGCAGCGCCTTGTGGCCGGCCCCGGCGACGAACACGGGGGACGAGATGGCACCCAGGTCCAGGGGCACCAGGCCCACGCTCTGTGAAGCATCGATGAGCAGGGGCAGGGACCTCTCCGCCGCCAGATGTATGATCTCCTCCATGGGAAAGAGGACGCCGGTCACGTTGGAGGCGTGGGTGAAGGCGAGCAGGCGGGTGCTGTCACGAACCGCGGCACGGATGCGTCCGCTGGAGAACGACCCGTCCTCCTCCAGCGGCAGGTAGGTGATCTCCCCTTGGTTCTGGTCGGCCCAGGCGGCCAGGGGGCGCAGGATCGAGTTGTGCTCCATGCACGAGGTGATGACGTGCGAACCGGGGGGCAGCTCCAGTCCCCGGAGGATCTGGTTGCAGGCCAGGGTGGCAGACGCCGTCAGCACGACGCGGAGGGGATCCTCGAGCCCGAACAGCCCCATGAGCGCCCGACGGCATTCCATCAAGGGATCCTCCCATCCGCTGCGGCCCGGTTCCTGGGGCGGTTGCGTCAGGGAGGCCTGGATCGCCGTCAGGACCGCCGGCGGGCGGGGAAAGGAGGTGGCTGCATGGTTGAAATAAATCATCGGAGGACCTCAGAGGACTATTGGAGCACAACGGATCGCAAATTTCAAGACGTGGGCATCATATTATTATCCTTTTTTAAAAGGCAATGAGCATGAAAGTCTTGCGAGATAATGTATTGGTAGATTGAAATAGCATTAAATTTTTAACAGGCAAGTCTGTCATCTAAACTGCACAATGAATTCCTACCGAATGCATAGGAAATATTTCTTCATTTCCTAGTTGGGAAAAATACCGCGAACCCGTTAAAATTCCGTCAGGCAAGTCCTATCAAAATGCTAGGAAATACAAGGTGTGACAAAAAAGGAAAGTACCACAAATGCAAATAAGTAAAGCAAGCAACAATAAAATACAAAAAAAAGGGATGGAAAGGGGCTAAAACCGCTCCTATGGTACACCGAGTGGAGAACAATGACGACCAAATTCTCGATGATTTCGAGATGTCTCGGCAGGAAGAAGTGAAGGAGTTCTTAGGATATACATAGTGGTATGACATCTACCCTATTTTTAAAATAAGAATTCTTTGGAGATAATTATGGCTGTTAGGGATGTTATGCAAAATGATGATGTACTGACGGGCAGCATTTCCCTGACCAATGTTTCGGATCTCATTCAATTCATCGGGATGAGCGGAAAGACCGGAGAGTTGGTCCTGATCCACGAGCAGACCGGGGACGAAGGACATTTGTATTTTGTCTCCGGACTCCTGACCTGTGTCCTGACGGGTGAAACGGAAGGAATCGCGGGTCTGGCCCGGATCATTTGCTGGGAGAGTGGCCAGTTCCGTTTCATGCAGAAGGTCGCCAGTCCCACCACCAACGTGGAGATGCCCTTGAACCACGCCATCATGGAGGCCGCGCGCCTGGCCGATGAACAAAGCTCCGAGGCCGGCGCGGGCACCCACCGCTCCCCCTTTGACATCGTTGATGACGATGATCTGTTCCTGGGGTTCGGCGAGGAGCCGGTGGACCCGGAGACGATCGCGGTGAAGCGGCGCGCGACGCAGGAGCTCAAGAAGGCCGAAATCAAGGAAAACATCAAAGAGACGCTGGCCTCCCTGCCGCCGGGTTTTGGCCACATCCCCCATCTGAATTCCTGGTCCGCGTCGTGGAAGGCGATCCGGGACCCGGAGCCGTCGGACTCGAAGGAACATCCACCTGTTTTTCCCGGGGATCTCATGGGAGAACCTCAAACAAAAATTGAAAGGAGCGAGAATGTCATCATGCGAGAATCAACCGAAATATTGAGTGATCTGCTGAAAGTCCCCGGTGTGGATGCGGTCGTCGTGGCCGGCCGGGACGGTTTCATCATTGAAGCCGCCGGAAGCTCCACGCGCATCAACATCGATGATCTGGGTGCCGCGATCGCCAACACCATCAATGGTATCGAGGAGATGGGGAGCGAACTGAACGTGAACAAATTCCAGGATCTGTTCATCGAATATAACCGGGCTGTCATCATGTGCAAACCCGTCGGGGACGCCATCGCGGCGATCATCACGCCGGACGCCTCGAAACTGGGCATCATCCGGCACAAGGCCCACAGACTCTTTGATGAGCTCAGGGAAGTATTCTAAGGAGGTCCCCCATGTCCATTCCGTTTGATATCACGTTTGACGAAAACACCTTCCGCCACCATGTCCATGGGGTGGCGATGGTCATGCACTGCCATCACTACATGAGCCGCACGACCAAACTCGCGGAGTCCATGGAGAAGATCAACGGCGTGAAGATCCTGAGGGAGACGGCCGAAGACGCCATGCGTGAACTGCTGGAGGCCTACTTCACGGCCCAGAAGGTCAACACCACCGGGGATCGCCTCAACGTGGGCCGGGAACTGTACTCGGTGATGGGGCTGGGAAAGATGGAGGTCTTCGGGAACGATCACGGGGGCGAGGTCACGCTGCAGCGCTCCCATGTGGACGAAGGCTGGGTCCAGATCTTCGGCAACAGTACCAACTTTGTGAATCACTTCACCTGCGGGTATCTGGCGGCCATGTTCGCGTCGGCGTTCGGGAAGCCGCCGCGCAGTTTCAACGTCTATGAGACCGCCAGCATGGCCATGGGCGCCCCCGAAGGCAAAATCATCGTGAAGGCGATTTAAGGAGGATGTAGTCATGACTGTAATGAGAGACAAGGTAGTCAAGGCCCTCGTGGAGCTCAACGTCCGCGGGGACGAAAACGGTCTGATGCCGGGGTACAACGTGCTCGTGAACTTTTTACCCACGGCTTTTTGGAATCTGTTCGCAGAGCGGCTGATTCTGGCTGCGAAACCCGAGGACAAGAAGGAGGTCCGGGACGGCCTTTATCGTTGTGCGCAGGAGTGCGGCTATCACACGGGCTACGGCATCATCAATTCGGACGAGTTCAACGCGGTGGTCATGCCCATGGTCACCGAAGGGGCCAAGGACATCCTGCGGGGGGCCTTCGCGGTCTTCACCGCCTGGGGCTGGGCCAAGTCCGGTGTCGTCCAGATCCGTGAGGGTGAAAAAATGGTCATCCGGGCCCAGGACTATTACGAGCAGGATACCCACCTCAAAGGTGAAAAGATGGCGTTCATGGTCATGGCCGGCAGCGGTGCATTTTTTGACCTGGCCTATGGCGCGCCCTACCCGAAAGGTCTGGGGACCTTCATCGGAGAGGAAATCAAGGGAATCGAGCTGGGGGATGAGTTCGGCGAGTTCATCGTGAACAGGACCTGACGAGGAATCCTCCGCTGGAACCCAAGCAACCGGAGTTCTGAACGTGATCACCATGGCTGCACCCGTCATCGAAAAAACCCTGATGCTGGATACCTTCATTCAAGCCTCCGAAACCGGGTTCTCCGGGCTGATCCGCATCTTCCGCAGTGAAGAACAGATCGGCGTGGTCATCATGCGGAGCGGGGAAATTGCCTGGGCGGTAAGTAAATATCAAAACGAGCACCTGGGATCCTTCCTGGAACGCCTGGGGCAGGTCACCCGCGAGCAGCTTCAGGAAGTGGAGCGCCAGTACCTGTCCATGGCCAAGACGAAGAAATTCGGGGCCCTGCTGGAAGAGTTGGGCTTTTTAACCAGGACGCAGTTGAAATTTTTCATCAAATTGCATGTCCGCTCGGCGCTGCTCAACCTGCTGGAGCTGCCGGATGTGGTCGTCACCACCAACGGGGGAGACATGAAGGTGGATGAAGACCTCACCTTCGCCCTGCAGGAGATCCTCCCCGATTATTTTTCTGCCGTGGACAACACCGAGGAGATGCAGATGATGGCCTCGGTGGAGGATTATTCATACATCAATATCAAGAACACCAAGACCCAGGTCAGCAGCCTTTTCGCCGAGTTCAGCGTGATGCCGGGATACCGGTACTCCCTGATGGCCGATTTTGGTGGTCAGGTCTACAATGCCCATTGGCACGAACGTCTGGAAAAGGAAAACCTGAATTTTCCGTTGTTCTGGATAAAATCTTTATACATGGCATCCATCAAGGCCGGCATGGGCTCCCTGGATTTCACCCATATCGAAAGTGAACTGGGGGTCTGCATCCTGAAAATGATCCAACCGTCGCGACACGCTTTTCTCGGGGTGATGTTCGAGAAGGACTGCAGGTTGGGCGTGATTCGACACAAAATCGTTTCATCCATGCCGCGTTTCCAGGAATTCTTGGATATGACAGCAGGAGTCGAGGTATTTACATGAGCGCCAGAATCATTGCTATGATCAGTGCAAAAGGCGGGACAGGAAAGACCACGTCAGCACTCAACCTGGCCGTGGCCTTGGCAGAGAAGGGCCAGAAGACCCTTCTTTTCGATCTGGATCCCATGGGCGCGATCGGCTTTTCCCTCGCGCGTGCCGACCGGGAATGGGAAGGCTTTGTGGAATGCCTTCTCAGGCAGGCGCCGATCGAATCGGTGATCATCCGCACGAAGGTGGAAAACCTGCACATCCTGCCCCGGGGACGGATGTCTCCGGTGGATGTGTGCCAGTACGAGCACCTCCTGAACGTCTCCAGGGGGCTCGCCAACACGCTGTATGCGCTGTTGAACGAATATGACGTGATCCTGCTGGACACGCCTTCGGGACTGGGCATGGTGACGTCGGCGGCGCTGGAAGCGGCCACCTTCGCCATCATCGCCCTCCAGGCGGAGCCCCTGTCCCTGCGCTCGGTCAGCCAGTCGCTGGTCCTGGTCGAGCACCTGCGAAAGACCAGGAATCCCTCCCTGCGGCTCCTGGGGCTCCTGCCCACCATGGTCGATGCGGGCAATCCCGCATCCAGGAACGTGTATCAGATGCTGGTCCAATCGCTCGAGGGTGTCTTCGATTCCTTCATCCCCCGATCCCAGGCCTTCGTGACCGCCAGTGAACAGGGGGTTCCGATCTCCTTTTTGGCCGGGAAGCGCACCACCGAGATGAAGCGGTTTGCCATGCTGGCCGATGAGGTCGAACAGAGAATGGAAGAGATGCTCGGAACCACGGGAGGAACGCATGAATATGCCCAACGCTCACTTGTTTGATATGGATGCGGCCATCTCGTTGGCCAGGCGGTTGTATCTGTCCGAGACCAGGCTGGCCTCACACGAAGTGGATGAAGCGGCAGGAGGGGACCTCCCCTACGTCCGGTTCGAGACGGTCCCCCAGGAGCCTGCTCCGGAGGCCGGGGCGCCCGACACCGGGGCGCCCGACCCCACGGCGGGATCGGAGACCGGGCCCGTGTCCGCCC
>PHBF01000001.1 GCA_002841905.1 Deltaproteobacteria bacterium HGW-Deltaproteobacteria-17 | reverse complement strand
AGGAGTATGTCCATGGAACCCGTTTCCCGCCGCTACATCCCCCAGAAGATGCTGTTCGACACCCGCTTGATCGAGCGCAACCTGCGCGAGAACTTCATCACGAGCCAGGAACTGGAGGTCCACCTCTCCAAGTTGTCCGACGTGTCGGAGCAGTGCCGCCGCCTCGACACCAAGCCCCTGGGCGTGCAGTTGGACGGCACCGAAGGCGGGGAAGACGCATGAAGTGCAACCCCGATCTCTCCGACGCCCCGATCGACTTCTCCAGTTTCGTCATCTCGCTGTCCTCGTCGGTGTTGATCTCGCTGGGCGAGATTCCCAATCCGGACACGGATGAGACGATGGTGGACGTCTGCCTCGCCAAGCAGACGATCCAGATCCTGGAGATGCTGCAGGAGAAGACCCGCGGCAACCTCAACGACGGGGAGCAGGAACTGATCGACTCGATCCTGTTCGATCTGCGCTTCAAATATGTCCAGCACGTGAAGAAAACTTCCCACTGAATCGGGTGTCAGGCCCGGATCGCACCATTGCCGGAGGGGGGTCGCCATGATCCTGGAATGTCAACTGAATTCCGACCGAGATCGCTTGCGGCTGCGCATGCCCGGGCAGGGCTGGGTGGAGCGCACGGCCTGGCGCCTCTACGGCACCGGATGCTTCTGCGCCCCCACGATCGAGCGGGTGCAGTTGTCCTCCTGCGGCTCTCGCGTGGCGCTCCGGTTCGACGACGGACGCGAGGGGCTGCTGGAGGCGGCCGACCTGGCGTTGGAAGGACCTCCCACGCTGGTGATCCGCAACATCGGGCAGTTGGTGCGCTTTGACACTGATGGCCGCTTCGAGGCCGTCCCGGACGCCGTGGTGTTGATCCGGCACGACCGCATCCTGGCCGCCGGTCCGCGCGCAGAAGTCCCGCTTCCCGACGGCGGGTCGCCCGTGCGCGTCCTCGACGCGGGGGGGCGCGTGGTCTCGGCCGGGCTGGTGGATCCGCACACCCATCCCGTGTTCGCCGGCGATCGCGCGAGGGAGTTCGCCCTGCGCAAGGCCGGCGCCACCTATGCCGAGATCCAGGCGGCCGGAGGCGGCATCCTCTCGACGATGCGCGCCACCCGGGAGGCCACCGACGAGGCGCTGTTCCGCCAGGCCCTGCGTCGGCTCTCGCGCATGTCCGGCTTCGGCGTCACGTCGATCGAGGGCAAGAGCGGCTACGACCTGACCGCCGATGGAGAACTCCGCATGCTGCGCGTGCTGCGACGGCTGGGCGCGCGCAGCGCCGTGGACGTGTCCCCGACCCTGCTGGCCGCGCACATCGTCCCGCCCGAGTTCGCCTCCGACCGTGCCGCCTACGTGCGGCTCATCGTGGAGGACATGATCCCACGCGCCCGGGAGCTGGCCGTCTCCGTGGACGTGTTCTGCGAGGACAACGCGTTCTCCGTCGCCGAGACCGTCCGGATCCTTGAGGGCGCGCGCGACGCCGGCCTTCGCACGCGCGTGCATGCGGGGCAGTTCCACAGCCTCGGGGTCGTCGCCGAGGCCGCCCGGCTGGCCTCGCTGAGCGTGGATCACCTCGAGCAGGTCAGTGAAGAAGAATTCGCGGCCCTGGCCCGCACCGGCGCGACCACCGCCGTGCTGCTCCCGGGTGCGGCCCTCACGCTGGGCCTTCCGGTCCCCTCCGGCCGCGCGTTCCTGGATCGCGGCATTCCGGTGGCCGTGGGCACCGACTGCAATCCCGGCACCTCGATGACCGAGAACCTCCCGCTGGCCGGCACCCTGGCCTGCCTGCAGATGGGCCTGACCGTCGAGGAGACCTGGGACGCGATGACCCGCACGGCCGCCAGGGCCGCGGGCTTTTCCGACCGGGGCAACCCCGTGGCGGGCGCGGCGGCCGACCTGGTCGTGTGGGACTTTCAACACTACGGGGTGCTTCCGTACCACTTCGGCGTGACCCACGTCCGGTCCCTGATTCGACAGGGCGTGGAAGTTCAGCTTGAATCGGAATGACTTTTCGTTATTTTAGGTTGACCTGACCTGTGAATGACCAAGAACCCACGGGTTTCACTTGGAGATGGAGAAAAAAACATGAGTTCACATAAAAAGTACGAGCAACAACTGGAACTGCTGAAGAAGGTGTCCGGAAAACTGTACAACCGGGACTACCTGCTGACCTGGGAACAGGATCTCGACACGATCACCGCGACCGTCGAGCTGGCCCGCCTGCTGTCCGAGCTTCATCGCGAGGGCAAGGACCTGCGCGTGTTCCGCTCCGGCCTGGGCGTCTCGATCTTCCGCGACAACTCCACGCGCACCCGGTTCTCCTACGCCAGCGCCACCAACATGCTGGGTCTGCAGGGCATGGATCTGGACGAGACCAAGAGCCAGATCGCCCACGGCGAGACGGTGCGCGAGACCGCGGCCATGATCTCCTTCCTCACCGTGGCCATCGGCATCCGCGACGACATGTACATCCACGAGGGTCACTCCTACATGACCGAGGTCGGTCGCGCCCTCGACGACGCCTACGAGAACAAGGTGCTGGCCCAGCGGCCGGCGGTGATCAACCTGCAGTGCGACAAGGACCATCCCACCCAGAGCATGGCCGACCTTTCCCATCTGGTGGGCATGTTCGGCGGCCTGGACAAGCTGCGCGGCAAGCGCATCGCCATGACCTGGGCGTATTCGCCTTCCTACGGCAAACCCCTGTCGGTCGCCCAGGGCATCATCGGCCTGATGACGCGCTTCGGCGCCGACGTGGTGCTGGCCCACCCCGAAGGCTACAACGTGATGCCGGAGGTCCTCGAGTTGTCCGGCAGGCAGGCCCAGGCCTCGGGCGGGCGCTTCTCCCAGACGCACTCGATGGAGGAGGCCTTCCGTGACGCCGACGTGGTGTATCCCAAGAGCTGGGCGCCCATGGCCGTCATGGAGGAGCGCACCCGCCTGCTTCGCGCCGGCGAGAACGCCGCGCTCAAGGACCTCGAGAAGTCCGCCCTCGCCGAGAACGCCCGTCACAAGGACTGGGAGTGCAACGACAAGATGATGAAGCTCACCAAGGGCGGGGACGCGCTGTACATGCACTGCCTGCCCGCCGACATCTCCAACGTCTCCTGCGCCCAGGGCGAGGTCTCCGCGGACGTGTTCGAGAAATATCGCCTGCGCACCTATCATGAGGCCTCGTACAAGCCCTTCGTGATCGCGGCGATGATCCTGCTGACCCGCTTCGAGCGGGTCGACCACGTGATCGGTCACCTTCTGGAAAAGGACAAGTCGCGTCATGTTAAATGAATGGGTCGAGGTCTCCCTGCCGGTGACCACCGAGCAGGAGGATGAGGTGGCTGCCCTGTTCGTCTGGGCCGGCGCCATGGGCGTGGAGGTGCGGGACACGACCACCCTCTTTGCGGAGGACCGTGGCACGACGCGGGTCGTGGCCTACATCGAGCAGGGCACGGAGAAGGCCTTCCTGGAGCGGCTCAACCCGGTCCTGGCGGCCTCGCTGGATCAGGCCGAGGAGGAGCTCTCCGCGCGCTTCCGCATGGTGCCCATCACCCGGCAGGAGTGGAACGAGTTCTGGAAGAAGGCCTTCGACGTGCAACGGATCGGGCATTTTGTCATCCGGCCGTCGTGGAAGGAAGTGGTGCCCGAGCCCGGGGACACGGTGTTCGTCATCGATCCGGGCATGGCCTTCGGCACCGGGCTGCACGCCACGACGCGGCTGGTGATGGAGGCCATCGAGCAGTTGCACGCCTCGGGCTTCCGCCCCACGCGCATCCTGGACATGGGCGCGGGCACGGGCATCCTCTCCATGGCCGCGGCGAGCCTGTTTCCCGAGGCGAGGATCTGGGCCGTGGACAACGATCCGGATGCCGTCGAGACCGCCGCCGAGGTGATCGCGAACAACGGCCTCGCGGACCGGATCCAGGTGGATCTGTCATGGTCCGAGACCCCTGTGGATCTGGTGCTGGCCAACATCCAGCGCGACGTCCTGCTGGAGCTCAATCCCCTGTTCCAGCGGAACCTGGAACCCGGCGGCCGGATGGTCTTCTCAGGCATCCTCAACGATCAGATCGACGAGATCCGCGAGAAGACGAACCTGCCGGTGGTCCGGGGCTGGCACGAGGGCGAGTGGGAACTGGTGGTGTTCGAGAAACCCGCCACGGGAGGACAGTCATGACGCATCGCAAGCTTCAATGGGTCCTGTACACGCTGACGGCGCTGGCGTTCTTCGCCGGCTGCGCGAAGACCTCGTTCATCGCCGGCACCCGGATTCCGGCCACCCGGGCGAACAAGGAAATCATCGAGGTGGTTGAGAATTATCGCCGAATCCTGATCGCCATGGACGCCGAGGCCCTGATCCAGTTGGCCCACCCGAACTATTACCAGCCCAAGACCTCCTCGGACGAGAAGGCGTATGATCGGAAAGGCCTTGCCCAGGCCGTTCACCAGCGCTTTGCCCAGCTCAAGAACGTCCGGCTGGACATCCAGTACCGCCGGATCAAATGGGAGAGCGCCGAACGCGTCTCGGTCGAGGTCTACCTCGACGGTTCCTACCAACTGATCGTGGGTGAGGACAACCGGTGGGAGAAGAAGACCGACTACATGCGCCTGACGCTGGAGAAACACAAGGACAAGTGGCTGTTCGTCTCAGGTATATAATTTGTTCCAAATTTTCTTGATATTGTAAAAATTTATTTATTATTCTTTTGCCGCGGTGAATCCACCGGACTGCCCGAAGTCCTGCGGATGACCTCCATCACCATGCTGCGGGACCCCGCCCCGACAGGGATCGTCCACCCAAAAAAGACTGTTGTCAAAACACCTTTTTTGATTGCATCCATTTAACATAGGCGTTACGCTCTCGCCATGTCTTTTGTGGCATTTCACAACCAACTAGCCGAGTAGTCAAAGAGAGCCGAAATGATGAAGGAAATCAAGACACTCATCGCGAACCTCTTCAATACCCCGAGCGACAATCACATGCTGGAGGAGCTGGAAAATCTCGTGCTCTCCAGCGACGAGCCGGCACAGGAGCTGGCGGCTGTCCTGGTCAAGGCTGCGCAGCGCGCTCTCCTGGCCAAGCAGTTGGAGCTGGCGCACCGGTTTTACCGGTTCGCCGAGCGCCGGCAGCCCGACGATCTGGAGTTGATCTCCGCGATCGCCCGGATGCTCGACGAGGAGCTGTGGCTGGGCGTGGAGGCGTTGGGGATGTATCGACGGGTCGCCGAGCTCGATCCGAAGAACGATGAGGCGGTCTCCCGGCTCGAAGCCCTGGAACAGGAAGCCGGCAACTGGGAGAAGATGCTCGAGAAGTACACCGCCGAGGCCGACAGTGCGTCGGAGCCCCAGTGGGCCACGCACATGTACTTCAGGGCCGCGGAGGTGGCCGCCAAGTACGGGTCGGACCTCCACCGTGTCGAAGAGCTTCTGAAAAAGGCGCTCGAGATGGATCCGGGCCACTCGGACACCATCAAGCACATCGAGTATCTCTATCGCGCGCAGAAGCGCTATGCGGAGCTGGCCGATTTCCTGCGGGAGAAGCTGCCCCGCGTCACGGACACCCAGGAGCGCGCTGCCTGCCTGCTCGAGGTCGCCTACCTCGAACTGGAGCACACGCATCAGCCCCAACTGGCCGAGGAACACCTGAAGGAGGTGGCACAACTCATCCCGGGCATGGAGAAGACCTCCATGCTGCTGGTGGAGGCGTTCACGCAGCAGGAGAAGTGGGAGGACCTGATCGCCCTGTACGAGAGCGAGCTCAAGAACGGCTCCAACGCCGAGGAGATGAGCCTGCAACTGGGCATGCTGTGGTGGAAGAAGGTCGGCGACCTCGACACCGCAGAGCAGTACTTCTCCAAGCTGCGCAAGGGCGACAACATGTCCCCGCTGGTGATGAACTTCTACAGCGAGTACTACGTGGCCAAGGATGACTACATGCGGCACCTGACCATGCTGCAGCAGGCCATGCGTGCCGTCGCCAACGACGTGGACAAGAGCGTCGAACTGGCGCGCCGGATCTCGGAGATCTCGGTCGACAAGAGCCCTGAGAAGGCCATCGACGTGTGGAAGCGCATCCTGAAGATGGACAAGATGAACACCGCGGCGATCGACGCGCTCAAGGATCTGTACTTCCGGGGCGAGAAGTGGAACGCCCTGATGGAACTGTACAAGGACGTCGAGCACGCGCTGCCGACCGACGACATCGCCGGGCGCATCTCGGTCCTGATGGACATGGCGGAGCTCATCGAGGAGAAGATGAAGGTCGACGCCATGGTGGTCAACGTCTACAACGCCATCCTGAAGCTGGATCCGCACCATCCAAGGGCCATGGACGCCCTGGCCGAGAAGTACGAGTCCATGGGCCGTTGGCGCGACGTGATCGTGATCTACGAGGAGAAGAACGCCAGCGAGACCGATCCTGCGAAAAAGAAGAATTATCTCAAGCAGATCGCGAACCTGTGGGGCACGAAGTTGTCCAACCCCAACAAGGCGGCCGAGCCCCTCGAGCAGATCCTCGAGGTGGACCCCGCCGATCTCGAGACCATCACCGCGCTCAAGGACATCTACGAGAAGCGGCGCAACTGGAAGGGCCTGTTCGAGCTGCAGTTGAAGGAAATCAACCTGATGCCCGAGCACGAGCAGCGGGAGAAGTTCATCGACCTGGCCCGCTTTGCCCAGCAGCCGCTCGGGAACGCCGTGCTCTCGATCGAGATGTGGAACCGCGTGCTCGAGTTCGATCCCCACGACATCGACGCGCTCGAGAGCCTCATTTCGCTGTATGAACGCGAGAAGCGGTTTCCGGCCCTGGTGGAGATGCTGCGTCGCAAGATCGCCATGAGCGTGGGCGACGAGGCGCTGGCCCTGCTGGAGAAGACCGGCGCGATCCTGACCGACAAGATGGGCGCCACCGGGGAGATCGCCATGAGCACGTGGAAGACCGTGCTGGAGTATCGTCCCGGTCATCCCAAGGCCATGAAGATCCTCAAGGAGTTGTACAGCACCAACCGGGACTGGGAGGCGCTCGAAGGGCTCTTCGCCGATCGCGAAAACTGGGTCGGCTACATCGAGACGCTGCATGACTGCGCCGAGGCGGCCACGGCCCCCGACGAGAAGATCCAGTTGTTCTTCAAGATCGCCAATGTCTTCACCGACAGGCTGCAGAAACCAGAGCGCGCGATCAAGTCCTACGAGAGCATCCTCGAGGTGGAACCGGGCAACGCCAGGGCCGCGGCCCTGCTGCTGCCGATTTATGAAGAAGCCGGTCGCTGGAAGGAGGTCGCCCGCATGGTCGAGATCCTGCTGGCCTCCTGCACGGAGCCATCCCAGCGTCTGGCCCACCTGCAGAAACTGGTGATGGTCTGCGAGGAGAAGTTGAACCAGGCCGAGCCCGCGTTCAACTGGTGTGCGCAGGCCTACGTCATCGACCCGCAGGACGACGCGATCATCACCCGGCTGGAGAAGCTCGCCGAGGCCTCCCGGAACTGGGAAGCCCTCGCCAAAATCTACTCCGAAGTGCTCGACCGCCTCTCGGGCGGCGAAAAGATTCGGTTGATGTCCCGCCTGGCCAACCTGTACGTCCACCAGCTCGTCGCCCTCGAACAGGGCGAGGGGATCTGGCGTGCCGTGCTCGCACAGGAGCCCGAGAGCGGTGAGGCCCTGATGGGGTTGGCGTCGATTTATGAGTTGCGTCAGAACTGGACGGAGCTGCTGGAGATCCTGAACAGGCAGATCTCGAGCGCGCCGCAGTTGAACGATCGTCTGGCGGCCATGATGAAGATGGCCCAGCTTCTCGAGGTTCACCTGGACAAGACGGGCGAGGCCATCGAGATGTACAAGAAAATCATCTCCCTGGCCTCCGATTACCTGCCCGCCCTGGCCGCGCTGGATCGTCTCTACGAGGCCGGCCGCATGTATGAGAATCTGGCGTACATCCTTCGTCAGCAGGAGAACCTCTCCGAAGGCGAGCAGCGGATCGCCTTCCGTCTGCGCCTGGGGCGTCTGTACCTGGGTCCCCTGTCGGATGCTCAGGAGGCCCTGGCCTGCTTTGAGACGATCCTGGGAGAGGTACCCGATCACGCCGGCGCCCTGTCCTCCCTGGAGACGATGCTGGAGCCTTCCCGTGATCCCGCGGTGCGCCGCTCTGCCGCCCAGTTGCTGGCGCCGTGCTATCTGCGCATGGAAAACTGGGAGGCCTATGCGCGTTCCCTGGAAGTCATCGCCACGATGGAGCAGGATGAAGACCTGAAGATCCAGCACTATCTGGAGCTGCTGAACATCACCGTGCGACGCGTGGGGGACACGACCCGTGGTCTCGACATCGCGCGCGTGCTCTTCTCGTTGTCCCCGGGCAACGCCGACGTGCGGCAGGAGCTGCGCCGGCTGGCCATCCTGGAGGATCAGATTCCCCAGTTGAAGGATCTCTACATCGAGACGCTGTCGGTCAAGCCCGAGTTGAAACTGACGCTGGCCTGGGAGGTCGCGCTGCTCGAGGAAGAGGAGCTCCATGATCAGGCGGAGTCGGAGAAGTACTACCGCATGGTGCTCGAGGAGGAACCCCTGCATGACCAGGCGTTTGCGGCCTTGGAGCGCATCACCACCTCGGCGGAGCGCTGGAAGGACCTGCGCCTGTTGATCGAAAACCGCGTCGAGGTGCTCAGCGATCCCGACCAGCAGAAGACCATGCTCCTGAAGTTGAGCGCGCTCAATGAAAACATCCTGGGGGACGTGGACGCGGCGATTGCGTCCTACCGGCAGTTGCGGCAGCTCGAGGCCGGATCACAGGAGGCCTTCGTGGCCCTGCAGCGCCTGTATGACCTCGCTGAGGACTGGGCCCAGTTGGCCGACCTGTATCAGGATGAGCTGGCCTACACCCGCAACAATGAACAGCGTATCTTATTGATGATCCAGCGCGCGGACCTGCTCATGCACAAGCTCGACCGTGCTCCGGACGCCGTATCGCTGCTCCAGGAAATCCTGTCGCTCAATTCCAGTCACATTTCCGCACGCTCGATGCTGAACGAGTCGCTGGAGAAGCCCCAGACGAGGCAGTCGGCCGCCGACATCCTCCTGAACCTCTTTGAGCATGAGACCAACTTTGAAAAAATCGTGGAGCTCCTGGAGGTCAAACTCGAAGCCGCCGAAAGCCGTGATGAGGCCGTCGGCATCCTGTCCCGTCAAGGCAAATTGTTCACCGTCCAGCTTGGACGGCCCGAACAGGCCTTCTCGGCATGGCGTCGGGCGCTGAAGCTGGAGCCGGGCAACCTCGAGGTGCGGCATGCCCTCGAGGAGCTGGTGGATCTCTCCGGTAACACCGCCGAGTTGATCGAGGTGTGGAATGAAGCGATCACGGCCGCCGGGGACGATCTGGAACTGTCGATGCTCTATATTGAAAAGATTGCCCAGCTCTATGAGCGGCAGTTGTCCGATCCGGAGAAGGCGGTCTTCTGGTACAAGAAATTGCTCTCGGTCTCCGGAGACTACGTGGAGATCCAGTCCAAGGCGACGCAGTCGCTGATCCTGCTGCTCTCGACGATGGACGAGTGGATCGACGTCATCGATCTGTATCGCCGTCAATTGGGCTGGCTGGACAACCCCCGGGAGCGCAAGGGCGTGTACCGCAAGGTCGCCTCGCTGCAGGAGGACATGCTCGACGCGCTCGAGGACGCAGCCAACACCTATCATCAGTTGCTCGGGGAGTTCCCGGAGGACGATGATGCACTGGATCGTCTGGAATACATTTATTCCAGGCTGGAGAAATGGGAAAAGCTGGTCGAAGTGCTGTCCCGACGGGCCGAGCTCTCCCTCGACCCGGGCACCCGCAGGGATTTCTATTCACGCATCGCGATCCTGCGTGAGGAGAGCCTGCAGAACATCGAAGGGGCAGCCGAGGCCTGGGCCGCGATCCTGTCCGAGTTCCCCGAGGATGGGGAGTCGCTGCGCTACCTGGCCCGCCTCAATGAGGCGCTGGGCCGTTGGGCGGACGTCTTCGATCTCGTCGAGCGCGAGCTGGCGTTGACCACCAACGAACAGAACCGCCACGCGCTCCTGTATCGCCTGGGTTACATCCTGCAGGTTCATCTGGAGGAGCCGGCCAGGGCGATCGCGTTCTATCGCGATGTGATCGAACAGGACCCCGAACATGAAAAGGCGAAACTGGCCTTGGAGACCATGCTTCTGGGAGATGAAATGCTGGCGCTGGAAGCCGCCTCGATCCTGGAGAAGATCTACGAGCTTGAAGACAACTGGGAGAAACTGACAGGCCTGTATGTGCTCAAGGCCGGCTATTCCATGGATTCCCAGGAGAAGGTGGATCTTTTTGTGAAAATTGCCCAAATCAAAGAGGGCGAACTTCACGAACCCGGCGCCGCGTTCGGATTCTATGGGCAGGCCCTCAAGGAGTGTCTGGCGCTCCCGATGCTCGGAGATGTGCTGGACAACCTTCAACGGCTGGCCGCCATGGAGAACAAGTGGGCGGAACTTGTGGCAATGTACAAGGAAAATGTGGATGAAATCCTGGATACCGATCTCCAGGAGAAGGTCTTTCTGATCATCGCCGATGTATCCCGCGACGAACTGAAGAATCTGGACCTGGCGCGTATCTATTATCAGAAGGTGCTGGAGCAGCGACCGGATTCGATGCACGCCCTGGATGCTTTGGAGTATGTGTACAAGGAAATGGCCGACTGGGAAGCGCTCATGGGCATTTATCTCAAGCGCGCCGAGTTGGGTTACAACGACCCGGATGCACGGTATTCGGCCCTGGTTCTTGCAGCCACCCTGTGCAAGGAGCAATTGAAGAAGCCCAAGGATGCGATCGTTCACTACAAGGAAATCATTGAATTCCGTCCTGGAGATTCTGTCATCTTCCGCGCACTGGAAGAATTGTACTTTGACCAGGAAGGCTGGGAAGATCTCATCGAGTTGTACGAACACCGGATCCGCTACGTCTCCGAGTTGAAGGAGGCGGTGGAGATTCGGTACAACATGGGTGAGATCTATCAGGATTATCTTGACGAACCGGAGCGCGCCCTGGAGATGTTCAAGGGAGCGCTGGGTGGTGATCCCACCCGCGAGGACACCATCCGCCGCCTGGAGAAATTCCTCGACGTCGAGGCCCACGCCGCCTCCGCGGCCGAGACCCTGGTCCCGATCTACGCCTCGCGCCAGAACTGGAAGGAACTGATCCGGGTGTTCTCCCTGCAGCGGCAGATGCTCGAGACCGTCGAAGAGCGTGCGCCGATCACCAAGAAGATCGCCGGTCTTTATGACGCGGTCCTCGAGGACATGGACAGCGCCTTCGTGTGGTACGGCTATCTCTTCGTGGAGACCCCTTCGGATCGCGCGGTCCGCAGCCGTCTGCTCTCGCTGGCCGACAGCCTGGGTCGCTGGCAGGAGGTCTCCGAGGTCTTCGCCAAGGTCCTCGAGGAGGCGTATGCCGATCTGGATTACGTCCTCGAGGTCGCCGAGCATCTGGCCCGGATCTATTCCAACCGCCTCCACAAGGTGGAGGAGGCCCGCAAGTGCTACAAGCGGATCCTCGACGCCGATCACAACCGCAAGGACATCTTTGCTGAGCTCGAGTTGATGCTCCTGACGGCTGAGCGCTGGGATGATCTGCTGACGATCTACCGCGAGGCCGCGGAGGCTTACTACGATCCGGAGAAGAAGAACCAGTATCTCTTCAAGATGTCCTCGGTGTTTGAGGATAAACTGGAAAAATATGAAGACGCGGTGGACACCTACAAGGAAATCCTGGTGGGCGCCCCGGACGACAACGTGGCCAACACCGCCCTGCGCCGCCTGTACACGCGCCTGGAGCGCTGGGAAGATCTGGTCGAGCATCTGCTGGTCCTGGTGCAACAGCAGCAGCATGAGCCCCGCGAGCTCTGCGAGCTCAACCTGACGCTGGCCAAACTGTATCACGAGAAGCTGGCGGATCCGATCTCGGCCGTGGATCGGATCGAGGCCATCCTTCAGATTGAGCCGTTGCACGAACAGGCGATTCTGTTCCTGGAGAGCCTGCTGCTGACCGAAGACATCTCCCTGCGGGCGGCGGCGCTGCTGCAGCCGATCTATCAGAATCTGGATCAGTGGGAAGACCTCGTCAACGTGTATGAGATCCAGATCGAAGGGATCGACGATCAATATCAGAAGATCGAATATCTCAAGGAATGCGCGGACCTGTACGACACCCGCGGCAACCGCCTCGATCGGGCGTTTGCCTCCCTGAGCCAGGCCTGGCTGCTGGACAGCACGGACCGGGATCTCTTTGAGGCGCTGTACCAGTTGGCGGTTCGCCAATCCAATTGGGCACAGTGCATTGAAGTCTATGAAAAGGGCATCAAGGACGCCTACGACACGGACCTGCAGGTCACCGTCCTGCTGCGCATCGCCCGGATCCAGGCCGAGATCCTGACCCAGCCCGCCGAGGCCCGCAAGAGCTACCTGCGCGTGCTCGAGGTCCAGGAGGATCACCTCGAGGCCCTGACCGAGTTGTCGATCCTGCTCGAGGAGATGGAGGCCTGGGAGGAACTGAACACCATCCTGGATCGCCGCTCCTACCTGCTGCACGAACCCGCAGAGAGCGTCCGGACGCTGCGCCAACTGGCGCTGCTGCAACAGAAACTGGAATTGCCGGCTTCGGCGGTGGAGACCTGGAAGCGGCTGCTCGAGGTCGAGCCCAACGAATCCGGCGCCCTGCGCGCGCTGGAAGCGCTGTATGAGCAAAGTGAAAATTGGACCGAGCTGGCCGAAGTGCTCCGGCAGTTGGCCGAGGTGGCCGAGACGCCGGACTTCGCGGTGGCCCTCAAGCTCGCCCGCATCCAGGAGGAGAAGCTCGAGGACAACTACGAAGCCATCTCCACCCTGCAGCGGATCCTCTCCGCCTCCCATGATCATTTGTTGGCCCTGCAGTCCTGCTCCCGCCTGTATGAAAAGGAGCAGAACTGGATGGAGTTGATCCAGACGCTCAATCAGATGGTCGTCCTTGAGCCGCAGGATGGAAAGCGAAATGAACTGATCTTCCGCATCGCCCACGTCCTGCAGCATGAGGTCAGCGATGTCGAACAGGCGATCAAGAAGTACCAGTCCATTCTCGAGTTTGACTCTCGCCATGAGAAGACCATCGGCGCCCTCGAGGAGCTGCTCGAAGGGGAGGACTTCCGTCCGCAGGCCGCCACGATCCTGGAGCCCCTGTATCTGGAACAGTCACAGTCCGGCAAGCTCATTCATTTGAATGAACTGCTGCTGGAGGTGGCGGTGGAGCCCGCGGTCAAGGAAAAATTGTTGCGTACAATTGCAATGATTTATGAACAGGGCAACGATCTGGATCATGCCTTTGAATACTGGGGAAGGTTGTTCAGGGAGAACCCGGCCGACACCGAGGTGGAGGGCCAGTTGATGCGCATCACGGCCGCCAGCGGCAAGTGGCAACGGCTGGTGGATCTGCTCGACGAGGCCGGCAACGACGTGTACGAGCCGACCCTGCGCAAGCGGTTGATCCTGACCGTCACGCAATTGTATGAAGTGAGCCTCGAGAACACGGAGGCCGCGATCGATACCCTGAAGAAGGGCCTCGATGCGGTTCCTTCGGATCTGGAGATCCTGGCCCAGCTCGATCGCCTGCTGACGGCGACCCAGAAGCATGAGGACCTGCAGGAGGTGCTCCGCGCCCAGGCCGACGCCACCGACGGCGCGACCAAGGCACAGTTCCTGTATCGTCTGGGACATCTCAACCTGCACCAGTTCAACAAGGGCGAAGACGCGATTGAAGTATGGCAGGAAGCCTTGAACTTCCAGGATGACCATCCGGAGATCTTCCGTGAGCTCGAGGCCCTGCTGGGTTCCGGTGGTCCCCTGGTGGCGCTGGCCCTCGAAGTGTTGGAGCCCGCCTACGAAAGGATGGGGGCAAACGATAAATTGGTGATGGTGCTTGAGGTGCGCGTCACGCTGACCGAAGACGCCGGCGATCGGGCCGGTCTCCTGGAGCGCGCGGCCCAGTTGTGCAAGGTCATGGGATATCTGGATAAAGCCATCACCCTGCTCGCGCAAGGCGTGGCCCTCGCGCCGGACAACGTCATGCTGCTGGAGTCGTTCATTGAGCTGGCCCAGAACGCGGATCGGATTCCGACCGTGCTGACCACGGTGCTGGACATCCTCGGCCGGGAGATCGATGAGATGGCCGCCATCGCCATGGCGCTGCGCGTGGCCCCGCTGGCCCTCTCCGTCGGCGACGTGGTCTCCGGAGAAAAACTCTACCTCGCCGTGCTTTCCCGCGAAGGGGAGAACATGGACGCCATTAGGGCCCTCGAAAACCTGTACCGCGTGGGAGACGACACCCAGAAACTGGTGGCGATCCTCCAGAAGCGGGCCGAGCAGGAATACGATCCCAACACCAAGAAGTCCATCTGCAGTGAAGTCGCCAACCTGGCCGAGACCCAGCTCAATGATCTGGCCCTGGCCGAGAGCGCCTGGAAGAACCTTCTGGAGTCCGATGAGAGCGATCTGGTCGCCCAGGATCAGTTGATCCGCCTGTTTGAGCGGATGGAAAAATGGAACGAACTGATCGAAGTGATGAAAACCAAGATTAATTATATGCCTGCGCCTCACGATCAGCAGAGGCTTCGTCAGCGGATCGCCCAGACCTACGACGAGAAGTTGAACCAGAAGGAGCTGGCCGAGGAGCAATGGCGTGAGGCCTATGACAGTGATCCCTCCTTCGAGCCGGCCTATCTGGCATTGATGGCTATATATAAAGAAAAAGCCGACTGGGACGCCGTCAAGGATCTGTTCTTCACACGACTGGGCCAGGCTTCGGTGGATTCCGAGCGGCTGTCCGTGCTGGAGGATCTGGCCAACCTGTCCATGAACCAGCTCAAGGAGATCGACGACGCGGTCGGCTACTGGATGCAGATCCTGGAAGTCGACCCGCAGTACGGCGAGATCTTCGAGAAGCTCTCCAAGGTACTGATTGAAGGTGAGCGGTACTACGAGCTGGCCGATGTCCTGCAGAAGCGCGCCGACTTCTTCGCCGCCCGTGGCGATCGCCGCCTGGAACTCCAGGCTTTGGACCAGTTGGCCCGTCTCTGGGAAGAGAAGCTCGAGAGCCCGACCGAGGCGCGCAGGATCCTGGAGCGGATCCTCGAGAACGATCCGGCATCGGTCACGGCCCTGACGGGGCTCGCGCGCCTCTTCGAGAACATGCAGGATTGGGAGCATTGCCAGCAATATCTCGAAAAGGCAGCCCTCCTGGAGCCTCAGGGCCAGGACGGCGCGGAGCTGGCCTTCCGGCGCGGCAAGGTCGCCGAGAAGCTGGGCGACGGTGAAAAGGCCCTGTCTTGCTGGGAGGAGGCGATCCGCCTCTATCCGGCCCACCAGGAGACCTTCGAGGTGCTCTCCGAGCGCGCCCGGGCCGCCGGGGACAAGGAGGCCATTCTTCGGCTGATGCAGAAGCGGCTGCCCCTGATCACCGAGAAGACCCCGCGTCTGGCGCTGCTGCGCCAGCTCGCGGATCTGTATATTGAACTGGGCGCCTCCGAAGCCGCTTTCCCGGCGCTGGAAGAAGCCCTGACGCTGGATCCGACCAACATGGAGATCAAGCAACGGCTCGGTGACGCCTACTTCGCCGCCGCGAACTACCCCAAGGCCGCCGAGGTCTACCAGAAGCTCCTCGATGAACTGGCGGCCGCCAAGGCGCCCCGCAAGGACCTGGCCCCCCTGTACCAGCGGCTCGGCGGCATCAAGGAAAGCCAGGGCGACCTCGACGCTGCGCTGGAGCTCTACATCCAGTCGCAGAAGGCCGATACGACCTACGTGCCGAACCTCATCTCCATGGCCGGCCTTTATGCCCGGCAGGAGAACTATGACCAGGCCCAGCGGATGTTCCGCGCGCTGCTGTTCCAGCGGATCGAAGGAGAGATCACCAAGGCTCAGATTTTCCTGGAGATCGCCAAGATCGAGATCAAGACCGGCAACGCCGCCAAGGCGAAGTCCTCGATCCAGCGTGGTCTGGCCGAGGATCCGAACCACGCCGAGCTCAAGGCGCTGCTCGAGACGGTCTAGGCCTTCCGCAGATTTCTCCCCTCGCCTTCGGGCCGCCCAAGAGGACTCTCCTTGAATAATTTATATCAAACGCCCTCCCTGCTCATGAAACTGCCTCTTCTCCGATCTTTTTCCGCGCCCCGAGTGCCCGGTCGGACGTCCACGGGAAAAGACTAGATGCCACAGGATCCCTTTCCGCATATACAGAATGTTAAATTTTTGGTTGGCGCTCGTAGTGATGGACAATTACCTTCCACCGGCTATCCCGAGATCGCCATCGCCGGCCGCTCCAACGTGGGCAAGAGTTCGCTGCTTCGTCACCTGGTGAACCAGCGCTCTTTGGTGCGCGTGTCCCGAACGCCCGGACGCACCCGGGAAATTAATTATTTCCTTTTGGAATCGAAGGACCTTCCGCCCCTCTATCTCGTGGATCTCCCCGGCTACGGCTACGCCAGCGTGCCGATGTCGCTCAAGGAGGACTGGGGTGATTTCGTCAGCCGGTACCTGGAGAATCGGAGGACCCTGTGCGCGATGCTGCTCCTGGTGGATGCGCGACGGGAGATCACCGACATCGAGACGCAGTTCGCGGCCTGGATGACAGGACGTGGGGTGCGGGTGCAGGTGATCGTGACCAAGATCGACAAGGTCCCCAAGACGCAATGGGGCCAGGTCGAGGCCCAGGTGCGGGCGGCCTTTGGTCCGGACGTTCCCAAGTGCATTTTCTATTCCACACTCAAAGGGATTGGGAGCGAGGATGTATGGCGCAGGATCAAGAGCGCCGTCGCCACGGCGCCCACGGTTTCCTGAAGACAAAGCCGCATGCTGCCCAACGGATATACCATTGACACCCTGCATCCGGATGACCTGCCGCAGATCATGGTGGTGGAGCGGCTTTCCTTCGCCCATCCGTGGAACGAGGAGGCCTTCGCTGCGGAGTTCACGAAGCCCTATTCATTTTTCCTCGGGGTGCGTCAGGGAGAGCAGGTGGTGGCCGTGTTGCTCTACTGGGTGGTCTTTCCCGAGATCCACATCCTCTCGCTGGGGGTCCACCCGGATCACCGGCGGCAGGGTCTGGCCTCATGGCTTCTCGGGGTGCTCCTGGAGATGGGGCCGGACATGGCATGTGAAAAGATCGATCTGGAAGTGCGTGAGCACAACATCGCAGGCCAGAAACTCTATGAATCCATGGGCTTCGACCGGGTCGGTCGGCGTAAAAAATATTACACGGACACCATGGAGGACGCCTTCCTCTATTCATACTATTTTCAAGGAAAGAAAGTATCATGAAAGAACCTTCCGTTGCCAACCAGTACGCGGCCATCGGCCTGAACTCGGTCGGGCGCTGCCTGTCCATGATGGATCGCAACCCGCTGTCACCCACCTACGGGTGTGCCAACCGCGAATATTGGCTGGCGCGCGCCACGGACTTCCCTTCGGCCATCGCCCAGTACGGGATCCTCCCGATGGCGTTGGCCTATGCTGAGCCATTTGAAAACAATATTTATTATCATCAGCCAAAAATGGCAGCGTGGCTGGCTGCCGGGATGTCCTATCTGTCCTCGATCCAGCACAAGGATGGGTCCTTCGATGAATTCTATCCCAACGAACGTGGCTGGGCGGGCCCCACGGGATTTCTGCTGCACGCCATGGTAGCAGGATGGAAGGCGATCGCCCCGTTGCTGGATGTGCAGGAGAAGGAGCGCATCAGCACCACCATGCTGCGGGCTGCGAAGTTTCTCGCCTCCAACGACGAGGTCGGCGTGTTGGCCAACCACCACGCCATGGCGCTGCTTCCGATCGCCGAGACCATGGAGTTGTTCAAGGCGCATCACCTCGAGCCCTTGTACGAGGAGCGCAAAAAGGTTTTCTTGGATGTGTGCTATGATGAGGGGTGGTGTCTCGAGTATGACGGCGTGGACCCGGGATACCTCAGCGCCACGGTGACGTTCCTGGCACGGCTGAACCAGGCCCGACCGGATCCGGTCCTGCTCGATGTGGCCAAAAAGGCCATCGATTTCACGAAATATTTCGTGTATCCGGATGGGCATTATGGCGGAACCCTGGGTAGCCGGGAGACCTTTCATTTTTATAGCCATGGCTATGAAGTGTTGGGGCATGACAATCCCATGGCCCTGGCCCAGGCGGATTTCATGCTGAAATCCTATGCGTCAGGCAAGAGCGTGACGCCGCACCTGCAGAGCGATCGATATTTTGTATATCGCATTCCAGAATTTCTTTTTTCTGCCCGGGACGCTGCGCCGCGACCCGAAGTTCTGCCGGCTCTTCCTTGGCAGGAGAACAATAATCAACAATTTTTGTTCCCGGAGGCCGGGATCTGGGGTGGCCGGCGGGGTAATTATTACGCCATCGCCAATCTCGCGCGCGGCGGCGTGTTCAAGTGCTTCCGGCTCCACGAAAACGGGGAGGTCGGGGGAATCCCGCTGGCTTCGGATGCCTCCATGTCCGGTATCATGCCCGACGGCACCGTGTTCACCACCGCCTGGTGCGATCCGGAGCGGAGCTTCGAGGCCCATGGAGTGGAGGCCAACGTCCATGCCCGGGGTCTGGAGCTTCACACCCAGACGTTTGATCCCCTGAAGATGACCGTCTTCCGCGCGGGCATGCTCGCGTTGGGTTGGCATCAAAAATCTGCGTATCATCTGAAGGGTTTGATCCGCAAGGTGCTGATGCTGCGAAACACCACCGTGCCGGTGCAGTTGCATCGACACCTGAAGCTCTCCCCGGAAGGCCTCGTGGTCACCGATCGCATCACGGTGACCAAGGGCACGCGGCTCCAGCGCCTGATCCTCGGAGAAGAGCTGCCGGTGCGCTACGTGCCGCAGTCGCGCTATTTCCAGCCGCTGGAGTTCCAGGTCTCCGGCCGGGAGCTCTCGCGTTCGGAGCTCGACCAGCTCAAAGGCCAGGGGGAGATCACCTTCCAGCGGATTCTCTCCTGAAAGAACCCCACCGTTTGATTCAGAATTTTTAATATAGAAAATTTTTACAGATTATTTCTGGCTCTGGCAGTCGGGGTCTGAGGCATCGAGGCGCCCGTCGGCGTCGTTGTCAAGGCCGTCGTCACACACGGTTTCCGTCAGTTCATAGCTCGAACAGGTGGCCTGGATGCGGAGGCCTTCACTTGGAGGCGCGCGACGGGAGACCACCAGCTCGGCGCCGCGGGAGGGGTAGTTCCAGGGATTGGATACCGGATCGCAGCCCTGCTCGAGGGAGCCTTCCGGGCAGGGCATGGAGCAATTGGCGTTGAACATCACATGCCAGCAGGCCTCCACGGGCAGGCCGGCGTCCACGGTCGCGGGATGACCGCCCTGATAACCGGGATCGCAGGCCGGGATCGTCGATGTCTGATCTTCCGGGTCATGCTGTTCCACCGAACAGACGGGCGAACAGACCCCGGCCACGTCCTGCGGGAGCTCGGTGAGGGGCTCGCCACCGAAGGCGGCGGCGGGATCCATGCAGCCGGCCGCGACCGTGCTCAGGCATTGGGTCCCCACCACGGAGGCCAGACGACGTCCCAGGCCGACCAGGGCCGGAGAGAAATCGGATTCACAGATGGAGGTCTTGGCCCACTCCGGCGTGGCATCATAGAAGGAGTCGATGAACTCCAGGAGCCGCACCGCCGGTCCACCGAACTGGCCTTCGTTGCTGCAGACGTTCTGGATCTCGGGGTTCTGGTAGGGATCCTGGCTCAGGATCACGGTGCCGTCGGTGAGGCCCGCCACGGCGGTGGCGATGATCTTGCTTGGATTCTTGATCGTGGCAAGCAGGCCGGTGTAGCGGTCCAGCGGTTGCAGCATGCGCTTGGGATCCCCGTCGGGGCGGGCCACGCAGTTCGTGTAGGTGGCGAACCCGTTGGGCAGGTTGCGGTCCCACTCAGCATCGCAGACGACGCCGAACTCCGTGCAACGGAAGGAGTTCATCACCCCCAACGGAGAGGCGATGTCGCCTTCGGGGTTGAACAGCTCGGTGTCCTCGACGGAGCAGTCATCTTCGTCCGTGATGAACACCACGGCCAGATAGGCGTCCTCGCGCAGGAAGCCCTGGTTGTACGGGGAGGTCGACGTCAGGGCGCGGTGGAGGGCCTCAAGCGGCTGTTCGAAACCGCAACCGTTGGAGCCGACGTCGGCCACGCACGAGAACACCTCCTCGAGGGTCTCGTCCGTGAAGTTGCGGCAACGGGGACAGCCGTTGTCATCCATCGTGAGGGTCAGACCGTCGGGCTCGAGGAAACCACCCTGACCGTCGGAGAAGGCGTCACGATCACAATGGAGCTGGGTGCAATCATTGTACGGACAGGAGATCTGGTCCCCGATGTGGACCTTGTCGATGGTGCAGCCGCGGGGCTCCACGTCGATCACATAGTGATGCTGGGAGGGGTTCATGCAACTGTTGTTCTCACCCTTCTGGAAGAGCCCCTCCTGTCCTGAACCCGTGCAGCCCGGAAGTTCATACGGAGCCGCGCCCAGGTCCGGCGTGATCACACCCAGGTGCAGGTTCGGCAGGCCGCCGGTGATGTTCTTGAGCTGGTCCATCAACTGCGGAAAATTCTGTCTCAGGATCACCTGTTCTTCCATCATCGACAGGGAGGTGTCAATCACGAAGACCAGATCCACGTCGCGCATGGGTTCCTGGGCCGTCATGGGAAACGGCTCGGGCAGGACGGTCTTTCTGGGTTCGACGGATGAATCACAGGCGCTGGTCAGGACCAGCAGGAGCAGCAGGGAATATAAAAGGGGTAGATGGTGTCTCATGGCGTCCTCCTGAAAATAATTATGTTTAAAAATTGAGAAAACTACAATCAAAAAAAGTGTGAACAATGAAAAACGGGATCAGTTCCTCATGTTCCACGCTCCTTTCCCGATGACAGCCTGACGCTGTCTACGGAACCCTGAATCATTGAGATGTCAAAAGCGAAATAAATGTTCGCAAAAAGTGCGTGACTCCAATTCCCCGAACCGTCGAATCTTCATCACACTCTATTTTGGTACCGTGAAAAGCGATCCCTGTCAACCTATTTTTCACTTTTTTCCGGTCCTCAATGATCTGGTTGATGAAACCTCGCGAACCTGCTAAAACGGCTTGGAATCGAGGTTTTCCACATGCCGCGAATTCAGATCCCGGATCGACAGGAACTGTCTTTTTCCATCGAGGAAACTTTGCGCGCCGAGTTTGGGCAGGTCCAGTTATCCATCGGGAAGACATCGGGGGAGCCCGCCGATCTGACTCTGGAGCTGGATGCCAATCAACCGGCGTCGACCACATCCATGGTCCTGAAGGTGTCCGGGGGATGGAGGGACGCCGCGATCTACTCCCTTCCCGCCCAGTGGTCCGCGCTGAAGGACGACCTGCGCCGTCGGCTCGATGGCCTGGGCATGCGGCCCGTCGACGACGGGAGTTCCTCCGAGCTGCCGGCGCTGGGTGACGAACTGTTCACCCTCGGAGGCATCCCGGTGCCACGGGAGCCGGCCTTCACCGAACCCCACGAGGTGATCGAGGATCTCGAGGATCATCCGGCGCAGAACACCCTCGAACCGCTGCCGGAGCCCTTCGGTGAGCTGCCGCTGCCCGACGACATGTTCTCCCTGGGCACCTCCGAGCGCCGGATTCAGTCTGCCGGGACTTCGGTCCACGCCGAACAGGTCACGGCACCAGGCATCCTGCGGCGCAACACCGTCGTGGCGCCTGTGGACGCGATCCTGCCGCAGCCCGACGAGCCGCGGGGCCCGGTTCCGTCCACACCCGGCACGCCCTTCGAGGGCAACATGGCGCAGCACCTGCTGCGGCTGCACACCGCGGGGTTCTCCGGCGCGCTGGAGATCTCTTTGCCGCAGTTCACGGTGCGCATGTCCTGGGAGAACGGCCGCGTGGGCGATCTGGAAGGCTACGCGCCGATCCTGCAGCACCTGTTGCAGCTCTCCGGTGCAGGCTCGGCGTTGGCCGGAGATCTGACGCGCACGCTGTCGGACCCCATCGAGTGGGCGGTGCGGCGGCAACTGATCTCCCCCGAGGAGGAGACCAAATGGCTCCTGCGCTGCCGGCGCGAAGCGATCCGCCTCGCGATCACCGCCACCCGGTCCCCGCTTCCGGCCGACGGGATGGAGTTCCGGCGTCACCTGCCGCTGCTGGACCCGAAACCGCTTTTGTTCTGTGGTGTGGTGGAACACTTCGGGGCGGATCTGGCCTGCGCGCTGTGCGATTGCACGCCGCCGTCGGGCACGTCCGTGCAGTGGGTCCCCCTCTTTGACGACGCCGACTTCGACCCCCTGTGGGTCCGCGCGCTGCGTCTGCTCGCCGGTGGCACGCCCTGGGCCGAGGCGTGCATCCGTTCCGGACTCTCGGTGGCCGAGTCCTGGACGCTCGCCTACGCGTGCCGCCTCTTCCAGTTGTGCGAGCCGGCCCTGCCCGCGTCGCTTCCGGCCGCGGAAATCCTCCGACGTCGCTTCCGCACGCTCGAGGAGAACCTCCGCATGCAGCCAACCGACCAGTTTTTCGGCGACACCGCGGCCTCCGCGCGCCGGGTTCACCAGGAAATCCTCATCCAGCTGGCTTCGTTTCCGGTGCCCTTGCGGATCCTGCTCTCCTCGGACATCGAGAAGTTGAAAAAAAGCATGGACAAGTCGATGTCCCTTCTGTCATTGTAGCTGAACTTTCGGGTCCTGGAAGGGTGCCCGCAACCCTGAGGTTCGGTCCTTTGCGCATTGTTTTTTTCGGCTCTCCGGATTTTGCTCTCCCTGCGTTGGGCACGCTGCACGGCTCCCATGAAATCGTGCTGGTGGTGACGCAGCCGGAGCGTCCCTGCGGCCGGGGCCAGAAGTGCCTGCCGACGCCGGTGGAGCTACGGGCCCGCGAGCTCGGACTTGAAGTGTCGACCCCGCGCGCCGTTCGCACCGAGGGCTTTGCCCGGAAGCTGGCCGAACTGAAGGCCGACTACCTTGTCGTGGTCGCCTATGGCCGCATCCTGCCGGCGTCGGTCCTGGCCACGGCCCGGCATGGTGCGCTCAACATCCATCCGTCGCTCCTTCCACGCTGGCGTGGACCCGCCCCCGTGCCCTGGACGCTCTATCACGGTGAGCAGACCACGGGGGTCACCATCATGCAGATGAACGAGGCGATGGACGCAGGTGACATCGTACGGCAGGTGTCCACGACGATCTCTCCGGAGGAGAACGCCGACAGCCTGCTGTGCCGCCTCGCCATGGAGGGTGCCGCGGCGCTGGCCGAGGTTCTGGAGCAGGAGGCCGCGTCCGGCGTGCCGCTTCCCCGGATACCCCAGGATGACGCCCTCGCCACGCGCGCGCCGTTCCTGACCACGGAGATGGCTTTGATCGATTGGAGAAAGTCGGCAGTCGAGGTGGCCTCGCATCTGCGGGCCTTCGATTCGCGGCCGGGCGCGTATGCCTATCTCGGCGATGCGAGGATCAAATTTTTTTCACCCGGTGTGATTCCGGCGTCCGCCCCGGCGGGAACCGTGCTGGGGCTCACCACCGGCGGCCTGGCCGTCGCCTGCGGACAGGACGCGGTGGTCACTGGAGAGATGCAATGGCCCGGAGGAAAACGCATGCCGGCGCGAAACGTGCTGGTCGGACACCCGATACCGGAAAAGACGGTACTACGAGGAAGAGAATGAATCTTTCAGACGAACCACGCCTGCTGGCCCAGGAAGTGCTGGCCCGGGTGGAGCGGCACAACGCCTACGCCTCGATCGCGTTCGACGCGGTCGCCATGAGCGGAAACCTCTCCCGGGAGGTAAGGGCTTTAAGCAAGGAAATACTGTTTGGCGTGCTGCGTCACCGCACCCGGCTGGAGCGGGCGGTCTCCGAGTACGCCAACTCCTCGCTGGATCACTGCCATCCCTTCGTGCGGCGCCAGCTGCTGATCGGGGCCTATCAGATCCTGTTCATGCAGAACATCCCGCATGCGATCGCCGTGGACCGCGCGGTGGAACTGACGCGCCTCCACGTGGGCACCACGCCGTCGGGGTTCGTCAACGCGGTGTTGCGCAAGCTGGCCCACCAGGGCGAACCACCGTTTTCCCCCACGGACGACCGGTTCGCGCGCATGGGGGTCGTGCATTCCTTCGCGCCATGGATGGTCCAGGCGGCCGTGGACACCGTCGGTCCCGACGAGGCCGACGGCCTGCTCGAGTCGCTCAACCAGCGGGCCCGCACGATCCTCCGCACCAATGTGATCCGCACCGATCGGGAAGCCCTGATGGAGAAACTGCACCTGCAGTTCCCGGACGCCTCGATCGCCCCCACGCGGTTTTCACCGGTCGGGGTCGAGGTGCAGGGCCTGCCCGACCCGATCCGTCAGGACCTCCACCGCGAGGGCTGGTACCTCGTCCAGGACGAGGGCTCCCAGTTGGTCGTGTTCTTTGTGGATCCGAAGCCCGGGCAGCGCATCCTCGACGCCTGCGCCGGCACCGGCGGCAAGTCGCTGCACATGGCCGCCCGGCTGACCAACGAGGCCTCGATCCTGGCCGTGGACCTGAAGGCCTCGAAGATGGACGCCCTCTCCCAGCGGGCCCGCCGTGCCGGCATCACCTGCATCTCCACGGCCACCATGAACCTCATCAAGGAGCAGCCCGAGGGAGTCTTCGATGTGATCCTGCTGGACGCGCCCTGCTCCGGGCTCGGCGTGCTGCGCCGGCATCCCGAGGCCAAGTGGCGGCTCACCCAGGAGGAGGCCCGCTCCATGGCCAAGAAGCAGGCCCAGTTGCTCGAGGCCATGGCCTCCCGCGTCGCGCCCGGCGGCATGCTGGCCTACGTGGTCTGCACCTTCTGGCCTCCGGAGACCACCGAACGGGTCGCCCACTTCCTGTCGATGCACCCGGAGTTCGAGCGCATGCCCGCGCCCGAGGTGCCGGGGATTCCCTGGTCCGAGTGCACCAACGCCCATGGTGATCTGGTGCTGCTTCCCAACCGACACAACACCGACGGCTTCTACGTCGCCCGGCTGAAAAAACAGGGGTAAGACCATGCACGTGCAAGTTGCTCCCTCCCTGCTGAGCGCGGACATGTTGCACCTGGATCAAGAGATCGAGTCCATCCGCGGCTGCGACTGGCTCCACATCGACGTCATGGACGGGGATTTCGTGCCCAACCTCACCTACGGGCCCGGGCTGGTGCGCGCCCTGTCCCGGACGGGCATCCCGCAGGACGTCCACCTGATGATCTCCCAGCCGGCCCGGCACGTCGACGCGTTCATCGACGCGGGCGCCGCGATCGTCACGATCCACGCCGAGGCCGACGTGCACCTGCACCGCACGCTCTCCCACCTGAAGAAGCGCGGCGTGAAGGCCGGCGTGGCGCTCAATCCGTCCACCCCGGTGGCGGTGCTCGAGCATGTCTGGGAGGTGCTGGACCTGGTGCTGATCATGACGGTGAACCCCGGCTTCGGCGGTCAGGCGTTCATTCCCGGAGGCCTGGCCAAGCTCGCCCAGTGCCGCCGGATCCTCGACGCGGCGGGTCGCTCCGACGTGCTGATCGAGGTCGACGGCGGGGTGGACCTGAACACCGCCCCACAGGTCGTGGCCGCCGGCGCCAACCTGCTGGTGTCCGGGTCCGCGCTGTTTGGGGCCCCCGACCGGGCCGCGTTCATTCAACAGTTGCAGTTGCTATTTTGATATGAAAATTTCAAGCGCTGAAAACTCAGAATACAAAAGGGAACCATTCATCTAATTCGGTGAAGAACGTACTATCCTCCATACAAACCGGGCAAGTAAACGGAGGAAGCTCTCCTGAGTGAAGATATCCGCAATTCGTGCATTGCCACAAAGGTAGAAGTTCAAGGGTCCCCCCAAACTGGTAGGCAATGCCATTATCAGTGTAAGAGAGATAATCATATTTTGGAGAGGAAACAAACAATGTGAGATAATCATTCTCGCCTAAATAATTACTGGCAGGAGTATTTGTATAGTCTACTGAAATATTTCCACCAAAAACTTCATTGGTTTGAAGGTTTGGGGAATTGATTGTATCTAGCGGAACAAAACAGTTCTCAACAAACGGTGATTGATTCCAACAGTTATGTCGAACTAAAACGTGAACTCTACCAAAATTCCCATATTCCGGCTCTGAAACCAGTCCGATTTCACTATTGAAATTGACTTTTTCACCATATCTACCGTTGGAAGAATTGATGGTTTCACTTATTAAACATGGAGTGGTACAGGTAGACCATAGATTGGAAGTTGATTTTCTCAATCCAGAGATTTTCCCTTCATCATTTGCATACCCAGGAGAACCAATAAAAATTCGATCATAAGTGTTGGTTCCCGAATACTCGATCATACTCACAGAACGACCAAATTCATCGCCAGCTTGGCCAGTAAAATATCCAGTTAATGTCAAGGTATAAGGAGTAGATGAATAATTGATTTTATAACTCTTGATGAAACCCGCAAAAAGGTTACCATTCACAACGGCATTGGGTGCACCCACAACGACTGAACAGGTGGCGGGATTATCCCAGTAACGATCGACAACATCCACAGAGTAACCATAGTAGGGATAATAATATTGGATTGCAGGAGGAGTACTTGTGTTTATGAGTGTAAGTACATTATTTACATATTTATATAAATATACAGCACCGGTATTCGTCCCACTATAACCATCTCTTCCAGGTGTGCCAATGGCAATACAATTACCCTGAATGGCCACTGAAAAACCAAAATTATCTAAACTTGCGAGTCCAGAAGGTTCAATTTGTTGAGAAAGTACCCAGGATGTTCCATTAAATGAATATAACCCAGAAAACCCTGCACCCGATCTTCCGCCAGGAGCCCCGATGATGACTTTCGTTCCTGAAGCGTCGATACTACTTCCAAAATATGAATAAGCGTCCACAGAGGAATGCGGTAGAATGCGTTGAAAATAGTTCCATTCTCCCGTGCTGAAATTTTTACGATAAACGTGGACCGCCCCAACATCAACAAGTGTTGGCAGCGGACGAATCTGAACTTTATCATATCCTGGGACGCCTACAAACAGCCATTCATTGGTTGCGGCTAGTCCGCTACCAGTTAATGCACTAGTTTGTGTGTACTGAAAATCCATTATATCGTATTGATTGTCGTAATACGGAGTAGCGCTTACTGATGTTGAATATAAAACCATTGTAAAAAAAAATAAATACTTCATATGAGCCTCCATGTTGATTGTAAACTGTTTGCTGCGTTGTTAATATATAATGCTACAGAAATGGCAATTTAATAGAAATTATGTATTTATAGCATTGAAAACTATAAAACTTTTTACGGATGATGTGAGAATGATGATTAATTGACATAGCCCATACGCTCACAAACAGAATGAATATACCCAGTTGTTGCATTTGATGAATCTAGAACAATTATTATTTTGGAATTTCTTTCGAGCAATAATTCCAAGGTCTGAGTATCAGGGTTGAGGCCAATAGTTGAAATACCAATAATTTGTGAAGTATCACAGTCGTTTGCTTTGTCCTCAGAAATTGCAATGATGCGGGTATTTGCAGAGGTATGGCTCAGGGTCCAACTAAACCGACCGGAAAATGGAGCTGTGAAATTAAATGAAGCTTCCGCGCCAGAAAACCCAATATTATTTTGATACTGATCAAACCGAGCAGGGAGGCCCTCGGTATCGAAGAACCGGTTTTCATCACAGTAGAGGGGAATGGTAGAAAAACAAGTGTCATTTATAAAACCTGCACTGTGGTATTCCATGTATTTTGTATCAGCCGTGATTACACGGTTTCCGTTGGGGCGAATATGGATTCGATTTGTTACCGGATATCCATGAATGGTCATAGGGGAAAAACGAATCCCATCATAATGGAGCAAGTTGGCAGAACTTCCAACGGTCCAGATGTCACGGGCATTTGTACCCTGGATGTCGCGAAGCGTGATTCCAACAAGGGATTCCATTCGGGACCAGGAATCACCATCGAAATGTAGAATTATTCCATTGTTCCCGACGGCGTATACGTTATCTTCGCTATTGGCCCAAACTGACTGGAGCGTTTCGCTAGTACCAGAATCTACGGATGTCCAAACGCTTCCGTCATAGTGCAGTATAGTTCCGTTCATTCCTACCGCCCATACATCAGTGGGACTATTGCAGAAAACGTCGTTAAGAGTACTCGAAACTTCGGAAAGCGTTTGGACGATCCAATTATCATTTTCAAATTTTCGAATATGACCGGATAGCCCGACCGACCAAATGTTTTGATGATCACATCCATGTACGGCAAACAGGGTTTGAACGCTCGATGGGATGGAAGGAAGCGCACTCCAGGCGCCGTCACGACGTACTGCGGTTTTTCCCTGGGATCCAACCGCAATGATAAAATTCTCATCAGGGCCCCAGAGATCCTTGGGGGACAAGCCGACAGGGACCGTTTCTTGCGTCCAAGAACCATTTTCAAGGTGATATACTTTTCCGAACAAACTGAGGACGTATAATTCATCATTGTTAGGACCCCATATGCGAGTCATCGATTCAGAGAAGACCTTAGATGAATATTCAAAATCTCCATCGTATCTCAACAGTAAACCGTTGCTTCCGCCAACCCAAAAGACGCCATCATAGCTCCAGATGGAATAAAACTGACTTTGTGGTACGGGAGTCAGGGTTCTCCAAGCATCTCCATCGAGGCGCAATACCTGCGCATTACCGACGGTCATGACGAGATCAAAAAGCGTCCCTCCGCTGATGCCGGTAACTCTGGTGGAAGGTTCAAAGTTCAGTAGTCTAAAAAAATCAAATTCATGGATAGCGCCATAAGTAGAGTAATTGCTGTCGATGGCAAGTAGAATCATTCTGGTGGAATCGACGACATGAACCTTCAAGTCGATGATTCCCGTCCATTCAACCGGAGGATTAACTGGTGTCCAACCCATCCCGTCGTAATGAAATAGAGATGCATTATCTCCAGAAACCCAGATGTCTTCGGGCCCAGATCCGGAGATCGATTTTAGGGAAGTCTCAAGCTCTGAAACAGGAAGACGGAAGAGTTCTTGCCAGATGGCACCATTGTAGTGAAACAAAGCTCCAACTCGATATGGGACTTCGATACCACCCTCGACGACGATTTCTTCGACCTGGCCAACAATGTACATGTCGTCAGAAGCGCTGCCCCAAATGCCCAATATTAAAGTAGAGGGAGGAAAAATGGAATCATTCCATTGGGTCCCGTCAAATTGAAGTACCGTGCCGTTTGATGCAATGGCCCATGCATCGTTCGGGCCGTTGGTGAAGACTCCGTTCAACATCGGACTTCCAGCGATCGAGAATTCGGTCCAGGATATACCATCCCATTGGCCAATCCACCCATTTAGACTGACAGCGAAAACATTTTCAGGTCCGGTGCCATGGATCGCGGAAATGGTTCCAAATGTGCTGATAATCTGACGTTTCCAACTATTGAAACAATTAGAAAATGAGAATGAGCAGTTTGATTCACAGCCAAGGGTGCCACCGCTGAAGTAAAAATCAGTGCATTGCTGATGATTTGTATTAGAACTGTCGCAGGACTCGACCTCGTGGATTTGGCCGTCGCCGCAGTAGTGCGCGCAGGCGGAGTCGTCGAAGGCCCGGCAGTCGGCCGTGCAGCCCAGGGTTCCGTCGTGGAAGCCAAAGTCGGTGCAGTCGTAGCCGCCGAGGTTGCCGGGTTCGCACAGTTCGGGTCCGTTGATGATGCCGTCGCCGCACCAGTTGAGGCATTCGTCGGAGTCGCGTTCGACGCAGTAGGAGCGTTCGATCAGGCACTCCGAGGAGCAGCCGTCACCATCGTCGGAGTTGCCGTCGTCGCACTCCTCACCCACGCCGAACTCGTTGAGCTCGATGTGGCCGTTGCCGCACTCGGTGCAGATCGCGGTGCAGTTGGTCAGGCAGATGGGCCAGCCGGCCTCACAGGTGAAGTCGCCCAGGTCGGTGCCGTCGCAGATCTCGCCGGGATCGAGCACGCCGTTCTGACAATAGGCACCGGCGGTCTCGTAGCAGCGATAGATGCCGTCGGTGCCGCGCAACTGGCAGACCCAGCCGTCGGGGCAGGCACCCGGTTCATTGGGATCGCAGGTATAGTGGCCTTCCTTGAGGTCGGTTTCACAGGCTGAACAGGAAAAAACAAACAAGAAAAAGACGAGAAATGATTGCTTCATGATTTCTCCTGACGACAGAAAAGGGCTACCGTTTCAAACCATGGCGTCTGAGGAAACATATCGAACCCTGTGGCGGTGTCAAGGGTGAAAGATGCGGCCGTGAGGCGGGCCGCGTCGCGGGCAAGGGTCAGCGGGTTGCAACTCATATACACGAGCGTCCGGATCGGTTGGGCCTGGATCCAGGCCACCAGCCCGGCGGAGAGCCCCTGTCGTGGCGGGTTCACCACGAGGGCGAAGTCTCCGACGGGGGTGGGCAGCGCCTCGGTGCGGTTCACGTCCGCGGTGATCCACGCCCGTGACGGATCCGCCTGTCGGGCCAGCTCGATGGCGCGGGATTCGAGCTCCACCCCGGTCACCGCGTGGCCGTCGGCGGCCAGGGCCAGGGCAATGGGGCCCACTCCACAAAAAAGGTCAAGCACCGGCTCGGTCACCGGACGCAGCGCTCCGACGATGGTCTCGACGGCCGCCTTGGCCATGGCATGATGCGCCTGGGAGAAGCAGGTGGCGTTGACGAGGTATCCGGCCGGATGATCGCTCTCGCGGAGGGAATCCGCCCCCGCAAGCGTCCATTCGACATGGCCGGTGAGCCGGTTTCCGGTTCCCGGGTTCAGGTTGCAGGTGACGCCCGAGACCCCCTCGAGGGTCCCGGCGGCCGAGAGCCTGGCTTCCATGTCCGCGTCGGGCCGGGCCGCGACGACGAAGGTCACCAGCAGTTCGCCGGCGGAGGTGCACTTGGCCAGGATCGCGCGCAGCAGGCCGGTTTGATCGGCCTCGTTGTAGATCGGTACCTCAGCGATCACGCCGGGAAGCTCGCGACCCAGCCGGGCCAGCGCCGGCGCGAGCACGGCGCAGTCGGAGATCGGCAGGAAGTTGTGGGAGTCATGACGGTAGAAACCGACGGTCGGTCGGCCATCGGAGCCGGGGCCGACGATCCACTTGACCTTGTCGCGATAGCGCAGGGGCTGCGGGGCCGAGACGAAGCCCGCACCCGGGAACAGGGACTCAAGGTGTGCCCGTTTCCGGGCGACCTGGGCTTCGTAGGGGATGGTCAGCGCGGCACAGCCGCCACAGGCGGCCTGCACGGGACAGACGCTCCTCTGGCGGGTGACGCCGTGGGCCACGACCCGCATCGCACGTCCGAACCAGTGTCCGTGGTGCCGGCTTCGGGCCAGGAGCGCACATTCGACGATGTCACCCGGCCACACGCCGGGTACCCGCACGAGGTCTCCATCCTGTGGCGGGGCGGTGGACTTTGCCGGGTCCGCGGAGTCCAAGGCACGCCCGGCTTCCGGGGTGGCCCCAAAGACGCCCACGCCTTCCCAATCCGGCGTCAGATCGACGATGCGGGTGATGATCCGGTCTCCGACGTGGGCCATGATCAACCGCCAACGGCGGACACGGGGAGCTCCCGGGAGGTGTGTTCCGAGCCGTCGAAGCTCAGCAGCATGGGGTGATCCTTGACCTTCGTGACCAGATTGACTGGCTTTTTCCAGATGGTGAAGAGGTTTTCCAGGGTGCTCTTGGCGTAGGGCACCTCGAGATCCACGCCGTAGTGCTTGTGTTCGAGGAGCAGTTCGCCCCGGTTGACGTAGTCGGAATCGGTCACGGCGATGATCGGGTGTCCGCCGTTGGTCAACTGGAACAGCAGGCGGCTCTTGATCTCCGAGAACTCCCGCGAGGAGATGACGTACTCGTTCTTGGAGCGGCTGTAATCGTACGTGTAGAAAAGCCGCTCGGTCAGGAACTCGGGCGTGAGGAACTCGTCGATGAAGGTGACGTCGTTGAACATGCGACGCACCTCGAAGATCTTCTGCAGACCCTCTCCGGCCCCGGTGTCCCAGTGTTTCTTCTTCTCGTAGTCGTCGCAGTCGCGCCAGGCCTTGCCGTGCATTCCGCGGTTCCACCGGTGTTCGATGTCGCGGAACAACTCCACGCCCATCTTGTACGGGTTCAACTGACCCGGTGCCTGGGCGGTGACGCCGGAGGTGGTGTGCGCGAACTGGATGACCTCGGAGGCGTCGATCAGGTGATGGGTCATCAGCCGGCTGTGCCAGAAGGTGGCCCATCCCTCGTTCATGATCTTGGTCATGGCCTGGGGGGCGAAGTAGTACGCCTCCTCGCGGACGATCTCCAGGATCGTGCGCTGCCAGTCCTCCAGGGGCGCACAGTTCAGCAGGAAGCCCAGCACGTCGCGCGTGGGGTTGATGGGCTCCTTCCGCAGGCCGACGGAGGGGACCGGCGTCTCGGCGACGTTCTTGCGGTCGCCTGCGAGGAAGCCCTTCATGTAGGAACGCACGGCACCCTTCTTCTCGGCCTCGGGCCCGACGGGGGTGTCGGCCGCGGCCAGCCGGGCCTCCTCGATCAGGTCCTCGAGCTCCTTGCGGGTCGCGGGCGGCCGGGCGATGAAGAGGCTGTAGGGATCGATCAGGTTGTCCATGCTGTGGCAGATGTCAATGAAGTTTTCCACGGACTCGATGCCGATACGGTCAATAATCTTTTGAACTTTAACGGCATGGTTGGCCATCTCGTCGATCATCTTGCGGTTGGTGAACTTGAAGTACACGTTGTTCTTGAAGAAGTCGTTGTGGGCCATCACGTGGGCCATGACCATCTTCTGATCGACCAGGTTGTTTCCCTCGAGGAGGTAGGCGTAGCAGGGGTCGTTGTTGATCACGAGCTCGTAGATCTTGCTCAGGCCGTAGCGCGAGCCCTTGGCCAGACGGTCGTATTCCATGCCGAAGCGCCAGTGCGGGTATCTCGAGGGGAACCCGCCGTAGGCGGCGACCTCGTTGATGGTCTTGGTATCCACGAGGATGAACCGCGTCTCGAAGAAGTCCAGGCCCGCGGTGCGGGCGACGGCCTCTACCTGTGTCTGCATTTCCTGGAGGTACGGAGGCAGCATGGGGTTCACTTGCCCTTTCCCAGGAAGTCCCGGATGGAGTCCATGATGGCGTTGCGGTCCTCGATCGGTGAGAGCACCAGGTTTTCGGGCTGCGGAAAGGCCTCCTCGAGGTCGTGCAGGAACTGCCCTGAACCGTAGGGACTCTTGACCTGGCCATAGCCGAACAGGTTGATCCGCGGGAGGAGCCGGACCTTGAGCGCATCGAAGCACTTCTGGGTGTCCTCCCGGGACCAGTTGTCGCCGTCGGAGAAGTGGAACACGTACACGTTCCAGGCGTCGGAGGGGTACTCCGCCTCGATCAGGTCGGCCGCGAGCAGGTAGGCCGAGGAGATCATGGTCCCGCCGCTCTCCTTGGTGCTGTAGAACGTGTCCTGGTCGACCTCGCGGGCCTTGGTGTCGTGGATGATGTAGCGGCTCTCGATGCCCTTGTACTGATAGCGCAGCCAGGTGTCGATCCAGAAGCTCTCGATGCGCACCATGGTTTTTTGTTCATCACCCATTGAGCCGGACACGTCCATGAGATAAATGATCACGGCGTTGGTCTGGGGGACGACGCTCTCCTTCCAGGAACGGTAGCGGCGATCCTCCCGGCGCGGGACGATGATGGGCGCTTCGCGGTTGTAGGAGCCCATGATGATCTGGCGCTTGAGCGCCTCGCGGAAGGTCCGCTTGAAGTGCTTGAGGCTCTCCGGACCGATGCGGCGGATGGCGTTGTACTTGTCGCGGGGCGCGCGGATGGTGCGCATGCCCTTGGGCTCGATGTGCGGCAGTTCGAGCTCCTCACCGAGGATGCGCGCGAGCTCCTCGAGGGTGAACTCGGCCTCCATCTCATGCTTTCCGGGTTCGTTGCCGGCCTGACCCTCGCCATCACCGGACTGCGGATCCGAGCCGAGCCCGTCCCCGACGTCACCTGGACCCTGGGAGACCCCTCCCTGCTCCTTGGAGCCGTACTTGAAGCGGGGCAGATCGATGCTGGGCATCGGGATCGTGACGCGATCCTTGCCCTTCTTGCCGATCAGTTCCCCGCTGGAGATGTACTTGCGCAGATTTCCCTTGATCTGTCCACGTACGATCTGGCGGAAGCGGCTGTGATCGGGATCGATTCGCTGGCTCATGGGTCACCTGCCGTGGGTGTTAGGGAATCTTGGTGTCGCCGCGCGCGAAGATCGACGTCGCGTAGTGCAGGATGTCGCTGGCGCAGTCCTCGCAGTAGTGGTACTCGGTGATCAGCCGCTTGCGGATCACGTCGAGCTTGCCCTGGTCCTCCTTGTCGAGCACGCCGGCGCCGCCGAGGGTGGAGAACTTCAGCGTGTCGCGGGAGTCCTCGAACAGTTTGAGCTCCAGCGCCCGGAGCAGCCGTTCGTTCTGCTTGTAGTCGAACTGCTTGTGCTCCAGGGCCAGGGCCCCGATGAAGTTCATCAGTTCGCTGCGGAAGTCGTCCTTGCGGTTCTCGGGGACGTCGATCTTCTCCTCGATCGAGCGCATCAGTTTCTCGTCGGGGTCCATCCGGTTGCCGGAGTACTTGTCGCGGATGCTCTCCTTGAGCGTGTAGGCCTTCACGTTGTCGATGTACTTGGCGCACAGGCGGGTGATGCTCTCCTCGTCGGCCGAGATCACGCGCTGCAGCTCGTGCTTGACCACGTTCTCATACTCCTCCTTGACCAGGGCCAGGATTTCCCGGTAGGCCTCGCGCTGCTCCTCGGAGGTGATCAGGGTGTGGTTGCGCAGGCCCTTCTCGAGCTCGTTCATCACCATGAACGGGTTGATGCACCCGCTGACCTCCTCGGAGACCAGCACGGCCGAGAGCTTGTCCTGCACGTAGCGCGGGGAGATGCCGGTCATGGCCTCCCCCTCGGAGTTCTTGCGCAGCTCCTTGATGGTGTCGACGGTGTAGCCCGAGATGAGCTTGCCGTCGTAGAGCTTCATCTTCTGGATCAGGCTGATGTTCTGGTTCGTCGGCGGCTGCAGGCGGGTGAGCACCGACCACATGCTGGCCATCTCCAGCGTGTGCGGTGCGATGTGCTTCTTGATGCGGCCGGCGTGGAAGTTCTTGGCGTAGATCTTCTGTTCCTCGGACACGCGCGTGATGTACGGGATGTCGACCTTGATCGTGCGGTCCCGCAGGGCCTCCATGAACTCGTTTCCGAGCAGCTTCTTGTATTCGGCTTCATTGGTGTGGCCGATGATGACCTCGTCGATGTCGGTCTGGGCGAACTTCTTGGGCTTGATCTTGTGCTCCTGGGTGGCGCCCAGCAAATCATACAGGAAGGCCACGTCCAGCTTGAGCATCTCGATGAACTCCACGATGCCGCGGTTGGCGATGTTGAACTCGCCGTCGAAGTTGAAGGCGCGCGGATCGGAATCCGAACCGTACTCGGCGATCTTGCGGTAGTTCAGGTCGCCGGTCAGTTCGGTCGAGTCCTGGTTCTTCTCGTCCTTGGGCTGGAACGTGCCGATGCCGACGCGATCCTTCTCGCTGAGCACGAGGCGCCGCACCTGCACGTGGTTGTTGACGACCTTCTCCCAGTCCCCGTTGTAGTGACGCAGCAGCTCGTTGTAGATCAGGCGGCTGGCTGGATCGAGATCGTAGTCCAGGGTGAGGCTCTCGATCGGATAGCGGAAGCGGTCCTCTCCGATGAGATCCGTGACGACCTGCCGCCGCCATTCGGGCGGCACGAGCAGGATCGGATCCTGGTTCATGGGGTTGGGGAACGTGGTCTCTCCGCCGGAGATGCGGACCATCTCGGGGGGCAGGATCCAGTTGAACGTGTAGAGCTTGCCGCGATCGGTGCGGGAGTAGTCCTCGAGGCCGCGCTTGATCAGGCGCACGATGCTGCTCTTGGCGCTGCCCACGGGTCCGTGCAGCAGGATGATGCGTCGTTCGGGGCCGTAGCCGCAGGCGGCGCCCTTGAAGATGTTGACCAGGCGCATCAGGGGGATGTCGAGGCCGTAGACCGCTTCCCGTCCCTGGTTGGGCAGGTCATAGAAGAACAGGTAGCGGGTGATCTCCTTCTTCTGGTCCGTGTACACGTCCGTGCCGTGGCTGATGATCATGTCGAACATCCGCTGGTAGGCCGTGCGCAGGACGTCGGGCTCCTGGTGTGCGAGGTTCAGGTAGTCCTGGAAGGATCCGGTCCAGGAGATGGCCCTGTACAGTTCCTGGTTCTGCAGCCGGGCGATTTCGGAAACATTCTGATACGATTTTTCGCTCATCCGTCGTCCTCCTGTGCCGGTATTATTACCATGTATACGAACGACCGCCAATCAGGATTCGGAACGATTATAAAATTCCGATCCCTGATAGAGCTTGAGGGTGTGGCGGGTCAACACGGCCAGCAGGGCGGCGAAGGGCACCGCGATGAGCGCGCCCCAGAAGCCCCACAGGATGCCGAAGGTCATCAAGGCGGCGACCACGAGCGCCGGGTTGAGACCGACGCTCTTGCCCAGCACGTTGGGCGTGATGAAGAAGCCGTCGAGGATCTGCACGCCGCCGAAGACGACGCAGACGCCCACGACCGGTCCGAAGCCACCGCCGTCGAGGATGGCCATGGTGAGCGCAAGGAGGAAGCCGATGAAGGCGCCCACGTAGGGGATGAAGGCCATGAAACCGGTCAGCAGGCCGATGAACAGGCTCAGGGTGATGCCGATCCAGGAATAGCCGATGGAGTACAGGGTGCCCAGGATGACCATGACCAGGATCTGTCCGCGCAGCCAGGAGCTCATCGTGCCGTCCATGTCGTGCAGCAGGTCCTTCATCCACCAGTGGTGGCGCGCGGGCACCAGACGCGTCCAGACCCGGCCGAGCTTGTCGAAGTCACGCAGCAGGAAGAACGTGAAGAACGGGATCAGGAACAGCGTGGCCAGAAACGTGAAGAGGAAGTAGGTGCCGGCCGCGGCGAAGGTGGCCACCTCGCGCAGGGGGGAGGCGGCGTCACGGGCGATGGTGGAGAGGTCCGAGCCGAAGCGGTCCATGGCCGAGGCCAGCACCTCGGAGGCGTTGGGCAGCGTCGTGTCCAGCAGGCTCTCGATGCGGGGGATCAGCCAGGCCTTGACGGCCATGGTGTAGCCGGGAATCTTGCGGATGAACTCGTCGAGCTGGGAGGCCAGCAGGGGCACGATGAACAGCACGAAGAAGAAGACGAACAACACGAACAGCGAGAGCAGGATCAGGATGCCGACGGTCCGTGGAACCCTCCGCTTTTCGAGCCGCGTGACGAACGGGTTGCAGAAGTACGCCAGGAAGAACGAGATCAGAACCGGGATGACCAGCGGCATCAGCAGCACGAGCAGGTTCGCGATCAGTAGCAGGGCTCCGAGGAGCATCGCGATCTGGAGGAACAGGTGCGTGCGTCGGGGTGATCCGAAGCCGTAGGGTTTATCCATCGGTCATTTCTCCGAGATCCGGACCAGCCCGGGCCTGCGGCGCAGCAGTTCATGCGCCTTGAGGGTGAAGGTGGAGTAGTAGGGATAATGGTCCGGCGTGACGATCAGCAGCTCGTGACGTCCGATGGGGAGCAGGCGGGGGATCCGCTCCAGTTCGATCCCGGTGCCCCAGTACCTGTGGTCGACGTAGACCTGGGCCGAAGGCGGGATCGCCAGCAGCATCAAACCCTGTCGGGACTTCGGCGCGAAGGTGACGTGGGAACAGGAGGTCGCTGCCAGGACCATCGCAACTGAGAAAAAGATGAAACGGTGAAGATGATGCATGTCTTGTTCCTGATGAAGGACGCTGCCCGGGTTACTGCGGTCGGCTTTCCGGCAGGGTTTTCGGTGTCTCGACCTGCAGTTCGATCACGCCGTCGGCGCGCTTCTTCCAGGTGGCGGTCACGTTTTTTCCAAGATACAGGCCTTTGAACCACATGTCGCGACCGCCTGGCGCCTGGCGCACATGGAAGACGGCCGTGTTCCTGCCCGAGAGGAGCCCGATCGTGCGCAGGGCGACGATCTCGGGTTCCTGCCGCTGGATCAGGAACAGGACCTGCATCCAGGCAGCGAAGTCCAGCGTTCCGGGAGACTGGATCTGGACGGCCACGGTGGGTGTGACGCCCAGGCGCGAAAGCAGCGCCGGAGGCAACTGGAGATAGAGCCCCTGCTGCACCGTGGCCACCGTGGAGAAGGACTCATCGGCGGACTTCTCCGTCGGCTTGGGTCTCGGACCGCGCCTGGGTTTGGGCGCCTCGATCCGCGTCGTGGTGCGCAGCCTGATCAGGGCTTCCCATCCCTCGGCCGAACGTCGGGACTGCGCCTGGATGCAGAAGTCGACCGGGCAGTGTTCCGGCAGCTTTTCCGTCTTCACGACACACGAGAGACCGGGCTGGGACAACTGGGAGGACCAGTCCGCGGCAGCCCAGGCCGGTTCGGTCGATTCGAGGTACACATGCACGGTGCGGAGCTTGCTGAAGAGCAGCAGACGCTTGATCTCACGGAGGAAACCTGCGACGTCGATCTGATAGAGCGCCCGGAACGTGTAGGCTCCCGTGGCGCTGCGGTTCTCCTGGATGCCCGAAAGACCGATCAGGAACGACGATTTCTTCGACATCACGATCTTCTGGATCCGGTCGACCTCGTCAGCGGGAATCCCCATGAACAGCGACGGCGCGGCGCGCTGGCTCCACAGTTCCCGTAGCACGGCCTCCAGGCCGGCGACGCGTGCCGCTTCGCGCGCCGCCTGCCAGTCCTTCACCTGCGCGACGGTGGACTCGCCCCAGAGCTCCTCGTGGGAGGAGAGCTCCTGAGGCTGCAGCAGGAGGAAACAACGCAGAAGGACCCACCACAACATCATATTACTCCCTCTTCACCGCGTGACGATGCCCATCGCGGCCCACTCCACGATCTCCTCGACGACCTCGTGGTAGTCGAAGGACTCCGAGCCGGTCGCGTGCGTCCAGACGATGCCCTTGATCATGCCCACGGCGGCCGTGGCGACGATCTTTGTGTTCAGTTGCCGGATCACGTGCTTCTCCTGGCCTTCCTGGAGGCTCTCCTCGAGGTAGTGCCGCAGGGCCGCATAGAAGGCCTCCATGCGTGCGGCGGCGGCCTCGTCGAGGGTCTCGGCCTGGCTGACCACGATGCGGGCCAGATGACGATCGGCGAACAGGGGCGCCAGCGCGCGACCGAGGTTGATTCGCAGCTGCTTCAGGATGTTGTCGCGATCAGGGGTGGGCCCCACGATCACGGGCTTGACCGAGGACAGGATCGTCTCGAAGGCGGACTCCAGCAGCACATCGAAAACGGCGCGCTTGGAGTCAAAATATAAATAAAAAGTACCCCGGGCCACCTGGGCTTTTTCGATGATGTCGGAGATGCCGGTGGAATGGTAGCCACGGGTGGCAAAGAGCTCCTTGGCGCAATCCAGGATGAGACTGCGGCGGTCTTTTTCCATGACAGGGCCGGTTACAGCAGTTCGATCCGGTACAGTTGATATCCCATGAGGATGGGTGTAGCCGGATCGAGCTCCATCAAGTTTTTGATGTTCAGGTAGGTGCCGTTGGAGGAGTTCAGGTCGATCAGATACGACGCGTTGTCCATCCGCGTGACTTCCAGGTGTTCACCGGAGACGTAGCCATCATCCGGGAACGTGATGTCCCCTTCCTCGCGGCCGATCCGGATGCGTTCACCGGTCATCGCGAAGGCCTGTCCGGGCGCGTCCTTGCCCATGATCAATTCGAGGCGGCCCCAGGCGTCGAGGTTCGGACTGCCGGCGATGATGGTGCCGTCGTCGAGGGCGTCCACCGGTGGAAGGGCCCGGTAGCGCAGCACCTCGGTGCCGACGCGGAACACGTCTCCGTCGTGCAGGAGCTCCTCGTGGGACAGCCGGAAGAACGTGCCGTTGAGGCTTCCGAGGTCTTCGACGAAGATCGAGCCGCTGTCGATGGTGAGCTTGCAGTGGTTGGGGGACATGTAATAGTCGTTGGAGAAGGCCGCGTGCGTCGAACGGCCCAGGATGGTCTCCCCTTCGAACATGTCGATGACCGGGGCGGTGGAGCCGTCGGGACGCTGCACGATCAGCCGGGCCACCGGAACCGGGGCCGGGGCCGCCACCGGCGCTGGGACGGGGGCAGGCGCGGCGAAGGGGGCGGGCGCCGGGATCGTGGAATCCAGGGAAGGTTGAACCGGCGCGTCCACGATGGCCGGGCTGCCGCAGTTGCCGCAGAACTTGAACCCAGGGGTGATGGCGGTGCCGCACTGCGAGCAGACCTTGGCGCCGGCTTCGGGCGTGGCTTGGGGCAGGACCATCTGCTGCTGCTCATCGTCGGCGCAGACGGTGTCGGCCATCTCGAAGCCGCCGTGCGCGGCCGGGGGTGTGAAGGGAAGCTCATCGCTGCTCTCGTCGACGACCGGGGGCGCCATCGGCGCCGGAGGCGGCGCGGCGAAGGGCGCGGGGGCCGCAAAGGGGGCGGGCGCGGCCGGCGGAGGAGGCGCCATGAAC
>PHBF01000085.1 GCA_002841905.1 Deltaproteobacteria bacterium HGW-Deltaproteobacteria-17 | reverse complement strand
AACAGGGCCCGCACCGCGTTTTGGGCCTGCGGATCGTCGAGATCGGCGACCTCCGCGGGCAGCATCAGCGCGGCCCGGATCCTGGCAGCGATCCCGAAGAGCCAGTACTCCCGGGGCCGCGTCTCGAGGACCAGCGAATGCACATGGTGCAGCGGGAACACCAGCGGCGCGCCGTTGACGGTCACGGGCGTTCCGTTGACGAGCACATGGGCCTCCGCCGGCGAGCACATCAGGTTGAACCGCGGGATCTCGATGCCCAGGGAGACGCTCGGACCGAACAGCGGGCTGCGCACGAGGGTGCCGCGCAGCGGGAAGTCGGCCGGCTCCAGGGGGGCGGGCGGGACACGCCCCGGCGCGTTGAGGAAGGGACCGCACACCTCAAGGCCCGTCTCCTCGAAGGACCAGGTTTCGTCGTAGATGTGCTTGAAGTAGAAGCCGGTGCGGCCGTCGCGGACGCCCTCGACGCGCAGCAGACGGGCGGCGTTGCCCTGCCCGTCCTGGGAGATGGTGATCCGTCCCGTGATCAGGCCGTCGGTGATGTCCGGCTGCCGGCGCCATCCCTCGGCGGGCAGCGCCCGTGTGTCCCCGGACGCCGAGGAGATCAGGAAGGAATACGTCAGGGTGTCGTTCTCGCCCGCGGTGTCGAAGTCGTAGAGCCGAGTATACAACTCGCCCAGCGTGCCCACGATGAAGACCGTCGAGGCGCTGACGCTGAGGTTCTCCGCGAGGAAGGTCCCCCGATCGGGAAGACAGATCTGGCGGCTCCAGTCGGCCGGGAGCCACCAGTCGTTGAAGATCAGGCTGCGGCCGTCGGGCCCGAGCCGGTACAGGTGGGCCACCCCCAGGCCGACGCTGTGGCTGGTGCCGAGGCGATCCTCGTAGCGCCCGACGCCGGCCGCCTGGGAGTCGGACACGGACCAGCCGTGGGTGGTCGGGAACTCCGCGGTGATCCCGGGGCCCGTGGCCGCCGGGTGCCCCCAGGCGTCGGACCACGTGAAGCCCGCATGCACATCCCCAGTGAAGTCGGTGCCGCGGTAGAACACGCCGTCCGACGAGAGGGCGTGGAGCCAGGTGCCGTCGGCCGAGATCTCGACGATGGAGGTGGGCGGATCGAACCGGTTCACGTCGCCGCCTGCCGGCAGCCCGGTGCCCAGCAGCCGCCATTCCCCTGCAGGCTCACCGTTCTCCGTGTTGGGCCTGACCCAGATCCGCCCCCCGCTGAGGGTGACATACCATCTCCGGTTGAAGGACTTCTCCTTCGTGCGGAAGATCACGCGGTCCGGAAGGTCGCCCTCGGCTGCCCCTTCGAAGCACTCGGGCACCAGGCCGCCGTCACCACCGGCGTCCGCGTCGGGCAGGGCCACATCGCCATCGGATCCGGCGTCGACCGGGTCCGTCCCCGCATCGCGATGGCAGGCGAGCTGGCCGACCAGGAACAGCATCAGCGTCCATCGGGCGCCTCGCCACCAGCCCACCATCAAACAGGTTGTGTGTTTCATCCTATCCTCCGCAGGAAACTATCCCCGGCCATCGGGATTTTGTCAAGGACCTGCCCATAGTCAGGGGAAGCTGGCTTGAACCTCGGGCACCGTGAGGGTCAGCCGATGCGCTTTTCACCATTTTCTCATGATCCGCTCAATCTCGTTTCACATGCCGGGAGGATGTTGCCCATGGCGGATCGGAATGGACAGGTTTCCGGAACGCCCCGGAACACCGGTCATCCAATCGCCTGTCTTCAAACCGGAAGGAGCCTGCATGAAGACGTTTTCCATCACCATTCTTGCCATCCTGACCACCTGGTCCGGCGCCCTCCTGGCGCAGGAGCCCGAAGCGCCGCCCCCGCCCGCGGCCATTGACGTGCCCGTGAAGGTCGAGCCGAACGTCGAGGAGAAGACCCCACCTGCGGTCGGGGAAAAAATGGAACAGAAGGCCGGAGGGAAACCGGTGACCCCGGTGGAAGAAAAGAAGGAAGCTGTGAAGGACCTCCCCGTGAAGTTCAAGGGCGACGTCCGCTACCGTCACGAGACGATCGACACCGACACCGATGACGCCAACCACCGCCACCGCATCCGCCTGCGCTTCGGCGCGTTCGCCAAGATCAGCGAGCAGCTGGAGTTCGGCTTCCAGATCGCCAGCGGCGCCGGGGATCCGGTGTCCACGAACCAGACCCTGGCGCCGGCGTTCACCAAGAAGCCCCTGATCATGGATCTGGCGTACTTCGAGTACAAACCCCTCGAAGGCCTCTCCATCGTCGGCGGAAAGATGAAGAACCCCCTGTTCCGTCCGGGCGACTCCCAGCTGGTTTGGGACAGCGACCTGACGCCCGAGGGACTGTCCCTCTCCTTTGAACGCAAGATCTCCTCGGCCAGGGTGTTCGCCACGGGCGTGGTTTTCTGGAACGCGGACCGCAAGGACGACGAGGACGACGCGCACATCCTCGGCGGCGTCGGCGGCGTGGAGATGAAGTTCGGCGAGTTCAGGGTCACTGCCGCCGGCGCGCTGTACAACTACACCAAGATGATCGGCATGGCCCCGCTGTACGACGACGACGCCTTCGGCAACACGCTGGACGCCGACTCCCTCTACGTCAACGACTACAACATCATCGACGTCGGCCTGGAGCTCGGCGGCAAGCTCGCGAAGCTCCCCTTCGCCGTGTTCGGCCAGTTCGTGCAGAACCTGGCCGCCGACGAGGAGAAGACCGCGTTCCTGGCCGGCTTCTCCTTCGGCGAGGCCAAGAAGGCCCACGGCTGGCGCCTGTTCTACAACTTCCGCAAGCTCGAGCGCGACGCCGTGTTCGGCACCTTCTCCGACTCGGACTTCATCGGCGGCGGCACGGGCGGCTCAGGCCACATCATGGGCGCGGAGTTCGCCTTCACCCCGAACATGCTGCTGGGCCTGATCGTGCAGAAGTCCGTCATCGATGACGCCGACGAGACCGACTACACCCGCGTCCAGCTCGACCTGAGCGTAAAATTCTGATCATTACCCGGACTGTGCAAAAACTGACGCACGCCTCACACAACGCTAACCGACGCAGGATAGTTCCTGCTGGTAGACAGGGATCCTTGCCGGATCCCCCTGGAGGACCCATGAAGACCCAGAACAAATACTTCTTCCTCATCGCCTCGATCCTCATCACCCTCCCCTTCTGGATCACCATCGCCTGCGGGGACAAGGAATCCGACAAGCCGACCGCGGAGCAGAAGACCGGGCAACCCGCGACACCTGGCGCTCCGGCAGAACTGAAGGTCGCCTCCGAACTGACCGGCGCGGGCGCGACGTTCCCGTTCCCGCTGTACTCCAAGTGGGCTGACGCCTACGGCAAGGAGAAGGGCCTCAAGCTCAACTACCAGGCCATCGGCTCCGGTGGCGGCGTCGCGCAGATCAAGAAGAAGACCGTGGACTTCGGCGCCTCCGACGAGCCCATGAAGTCCGAAGACCTGGAGAAGGAAGGCCTGTTCCAGTTCCCCATGGCCATCGGCGGCGTGGTCCCCGTGGTGAACCTCGAAGGCATCACCGACGGCGCGCTCAAGCTCTCCCCGTCGGTGCTGTGCGGGATCTACCTCGGCAACATCACGAGGTGGGACCACGAGGAGATCAGGAAGCTCAACGAAGGCCTGACGCTGCCCGCCAAGGACATCGCCGTGGTCTACCGCTCCGACGGTTCGGGCACGACCTGGATCTTCACCGACTACCTCGGCCGCGTGTGCCCCGCCTGGAAGGACAAGGTCGGCGTCGGCAAGTCCGTGCAGTGGCCCGTGGGCATGGGCGGCAAGGGCAACCCCGGTGTGGCGGCCTACGTCAAGCAGACAGCAGGCGCCATCGGCTACGTGGAGTTCGCCTTCGCGCTGCAGAACCAGCTGCCCGCGGCCCAGCTTCAGAACCAGGCCGGCAAGTTCGTCCGCCCGGCCATCGAGACCTTCATGTCCGCGGCCAAGAACGCCGACTGGGAGAAGGCCCCCGGCTTCTACATGGTGCTCAACGACCAGCCCGGCGACGAGACCTGGCCCATCGCCGGCGCCACGTTCATCCTGATCCACCGCGCCCAGGCCGACGCATCCAAGGCCCGCGCGATCTTCCGGTTCTTCGACTGGTGCTACCGCTCCGGCGCCGAGCTCGCGAAAAAGCTGCACTACGTGCCCATGCCGGAGAGCGTGTTCTCGCTGGTCCAGAGCCGCTGGGAAAGTGAAATCTCCTCCGGCGGCAAACCGGTGGCGTGGAAATAGCCGGCTTTGTGGCGGATTCAAGGGGAGGCCCCATGCCCAAACACATCAAATTCTGGTTTCTGCTGTTGACCTTTCTGCTCGCGGTCCCGGTGTGGTATGTGGTTTCCTGCGAAAAAAGGGAGACCTCCTTCCGGACATCGCCTACCCCGCACTTCGTCTTTCACCGGAAGTGACCGTTTTGGCAGGAGTGCACATGTCCTTTCTCACCCGCAGCTCCACGCACCGCCAGGCCGACCGGATCTTCCGCTGGATCACCATCGTGTGCGCGGCCTCGACCCTGCTGCTGGTCGGGGCCATCCTGTGGAACCTGATGAGCAACGCCTGGCCGTCGATCTCCCGCTTCGGCTTCGGCTTCATCACGTCGACCCAGTGGAACCCGGTGAAGAGCGAATACGGGGCCGCCTCCTCGATCTACGGGACCCTCGTCTCCACCGCCATCGCGCTGCTCCTGGCGCTGCCGATCAGCCTGGCCATCGCCCTGTTCCTCACCAGCTACGCCCCGCCCTGGATCGCCCGCATCGTGGGCACCTGCGTGGAGCTTCTGGCCGCGATCCCGAGCATCATCTACGGCATGTGGGGGTTGTTCGTGTTCGCGCCGTTCATGCAAAAGACGCTGCAGCCGTGGCTGGCGAACCTGCCCGGGCCCCTGTTCTCCGGCGCGGCCCTGGGCGTGGGAATGCTCACCTCCGGGATCATCCTGGCGCTGATGATCCTGCCGTTTCTGACGGCCGTCATGCGGGACGTGTTCGCCATGACCCCGCCGGTGCTCACGGAGAGCGCCGCCGGGATGGGCTCGACCTCCTGGGAGGTCACGTGGCACATCTCGATCCCCCACGGCCTTCGCGGACTCGTGGGAGCGACCTTCCTGGGGCTGGGCCGCGCCATCGGCGAGACCATGGCGGTGACCTTCGTCATCGGCAACAGTCACCGCATCGCGGGCAGTCTGTTCGCGCCGGGCAACACCATCGCGTCGACTCTGGCCAACGAGTTCAACGAGGCCGACTCGCCGCTTCTGGAGGCGGCGCTGATCGAGCTGGGCCTCATCCTGTTCGCGATCACACTGATCATCCAGATTCTGGCCCAGTTGTGGCTGCGCTCCCTGCAGAAGCAACAGGCCCGGTAGGCCGACATGACCGATCTGCGACTCTCCTATCGTTCGTCCGCCACCCGCAAGGCCATGGACGTCTTCGTCCGCGCCTTCTCCATCGCGTCGGCGGCCATCGGCATCTTCTTCCTCCTCTGGATCCTCTGGGTCGTGCTGAAGAAGGGCCACACCGTCCTCGCCTGGTCGTTCTTCACCTCCGCGCCCCCCTCCCCCGGAGAGGGCACAGGCGGCATCAGGTACGCTCTGGTGGGCACCCTCAAGATGACAGGCCTGGCCTTCCTGATGGGTGTCCCCGTGGGATTGCTCACGGGCGTCTACCTGGCCGAGTTCGGACGCCACTCCTGGTTCGCCGCCGGCGTGCGGTTCTGCGTCAACCTGCTCATGGGGATCCCGTCGATCCTCGTGGGCCTGTTCGCCTACACCCTGATCGTGCTGGCCACGCCACGGCACTACAGCGGCCAGGCGGGCGCCTTCGCCCTGGCGATCATCATGCTTCCGACGGTGGCGCGCACCACCGAGGACATGCTGCTGCTGGTGCCAGACACGCTGCGCGAGAGCGCGCTGGCGCTGGGAATTCCACGCTGGCGCACCATCACGGGCATCCTGTTCCGCGCCGCCCGCAAGGGTCTGCTCACGGGCGTGCTGCTCTCGGTGTCCCGCGTCTCGGGCGAGACCGCGCCGCTTTTGTTCACGGCGCTGAACAACAACTTCTATCCGAGGGACCTGAGCCAGCCCACGGCCAACCTGACGGTCACCATCTACAACTACGCGATGAGCCCGTACGATAACTGGCAGCGCGTGGCCTGGGGCGCGGCGCTGGTCATCATGGCGTTCCTGCTCGGCCTCACGGTCCTGCTGCGCACGCTGCTCAAGGAGAGGAACCGCTGATGAACCTCAAGATCGAACCCACCCCGCACCGGACCGTCTCCGAGGTCGTCATCGATGACCCCGTCATCTCCGCCAGAAAGCTCAACTTCTGGTACGGCGGCAGCCAGGCGCTGTTCGACAACGACCTCGACGTCGCCCCTCTCAAGGTCACCGCCATCATCGGCCCCTCGGGCTGCGGCAAGAGCACGCACATCCGCGTGTACAACCGGATCTTCGAGCAGTACCGGGGCCAGCGCGCCGGCGGACAGGTTGTCATGGACGGCGCGGACCTGCTCTCGCCGGGCACCGACATCATCGCCCTGCGGCGGCGCATCGGCATGATCTTCCAGAAGCCCACGCCGTTCCCCATGAGCATCTTCGAGAACGTGGCCTACGGCGTCCGACTCCACTTCTCGTTCACCAGAAAACAGTTGGAACAGAAGGTCGAGGAGAGCCTGCGCGCCGCAGCCCTGTGGGACGAGGTCAAGGACCTGCTGCACAAGCCAGGCACGGCCCTCTCGGGGGGCCAGCAGCAGCGGCTGTGCATCGCCCGGGCGCTGGCGATGTCGCCCGAGGTCCTGCTCATGGACGAGCCCACCTCGGCGATCGATCCGGTGGCCACCGCCCGCATCGAGGAACTGATGCTGGAGCTCAAGCAGCGCCTGACCATCGTGATCGTGACGCACAACATGCAGCAGGCTGCCCGCATCAGTGATTACACTGCGTTCTTCTACCAGGGAAGGATCATCGAGTTCGGCGCGACCGCGCGCATGTTCACCAACCCCTCGCATCCACGGACCGAGGAGTACATCACCGGCCGCTTCGGCTGATCGGGCCGCCCCAGGCGGCGACCCAGGAACGCCCTTGAAAGGGCGTCCCGTCTGGAGCCACGATGTGGCTGGATTGCTCCTGTCTGAGAAAGGGTGAAAGAGAAAATGCACCGTCACTTCAACCGTGAAATCGAGCTGCTGAAGCAGCGCATACTGACCCTGGGCGCCAAGGTGGAGGCCGCCTTCGTCAACGCCCTGACCGCGATCCGCGAGCACAACCGCATTTTGGCCGAGGAGGTCATCGCCGGGGACCGATTCATCGACCAGGCGGAGCTGGACCTTGAGGAGGAGTGCCTCAAGCTGCTGGCGCTGTATCAACCGGTTGCCGGAGATCTGCGGCTGGTCATCGCCGTGCTCAAGATCAACAACGACCTCGAGCGCATCGGCGACCTGGCGGTCAACATCGCCGAGCGGGCTGTGTTCCTGGCATCGGCTCCGCTGGAGGCGTTTCCGTTCGACTTCTCGCGGATGTCCGAGGTGGCCGCGCTGATGCTTCGGCAGAGCCTCGACGCACTCGCTTCGGGGCAGATCGGTCCCGCCCGCCAGGTGTGTCTCATGGACGACGAGGTCGACGGGATAAACCGCGACATGTACGAGCAGGTGAAGAACGCCATCCGGGAGAATCCGGACCGGGTGGAGAGCCTGATCCAGGTTCTTGGTGTTTCCAGGGCGCTGGAACGCATCGCCGACCACGCCACGGACATCGCCGAAGATGTCGTCTACATGTCCTCGGGGGAGATCATACGGCATGCCTTCTCTCTTGCCACCGCAGCGGGAACCGACCGTGCAGGAGGAACCTGATTGCGTCAGCAGGACGGGGCGTCTTCCAATTCCCGTATCCGGTACCCGATCCCCCGAACCGTCTCGATGCTGGCCCCGAGGCGGCCCAGCTTGCGCCGCAGACCCACCACATGCACGTCAACGGACCGATCCGTTACCGGATAGTCGTCCCCCTTCAGTCTGGCGATGATCTGGCTTCGCGTATACACCCAACCCGGATGGGTCAGGAAGAGCTTCAGCAGATCGAACTCCGATATCGTCAGCGACAGTTGGACTCCATCCAGGGTCACGCGATGTCGCTGAATCTCCATCCGCAATCCATCATATTCAAGCAGCTCCCGCAAGATGGGCTGGGCTTCAGCGCGGACACGCCTCAGGAGTGCCCGCACCCGCGCCACCAGAACCTTCGGCAGGAACGGCTTGGTCAGGTAGTCGTCGGCACCCAGCTCGAGGCCCACCACGATGTCTGTCTCATCGCTCCTGGCCGTGAGCATCAGCACCGGGATCGAAGAGGTCGCCTCCTTTGCCTTCATGCGGCGAAACACCTCCAGACCGTCGATCCCTGGCAGCATCAGGTCGAGGATCACCAGATCGATCCGTTGTTCACGCAAGACCTGCAAGGCATCCTCTCCGGAAACCACAGGAAAAACGCAGAATCCCTCCTTTCGCATGTGCAACTCCACCAGTTCAAGGATGGATTCCTCGTCGTCGACCACGAGCACGTTTTCGGCTCTCATGGATACCACCTCCGATCGTGTTATCTCCCAATATTTTGAGGAATCCGATGGGATATCGTGAGAATTCCATGAGCGCCGGCGACCAAGGCCGGTCCGTCACCGTGGCAGCACGCTGCGGGGGTCGTCCAGGGCCTGCCGCACGCGGGCGGCCAGCTCCAGAGGAGTGAAGGGCTTGTGCAAAAAGTGCACGCCCTCGTCGAGCAGGCCATGCTGGGCGATGATGTTGGCGGTGTAGCCCGACATGAAAAGGAACTTGATGCCGGGGAACCGCCCGAGGAAGCGGTGGGCCAGCTCCTTGCCGTTCATCCCGGGCATGACCACGTCCGTCATCATCAAATCGATGGACTCCAGGTCCGGCATCGCCTCCAGCGCCTCGGCGGGCCCCGGAAAAGCGATCACCCTGTAGCC
>PHBF01000084.1 GCA_002841905.1 Deltaproteobacteria bacterium HGW-Deltaproteobacteria-17 | reverse complement strand
GGCCGGACAGCCGCCGCCGGTCTCGGGGTCCCGCGAGAACAGCCGGGGCGTCTTCCGGGCGAACACGCGCCCGCAGCCGGCGCACTGGGGGCGGGTCGAGAAGGTGGTCACCTCCTCGGGGGTGCGGATCTGAACCTGTCCACCGGCGATGCGGAAGGCCTGCTCCACCGAGCCCGCCAGGCGTGACTGCTGCCCCTGGCGCGTGACGACGCGGTCCACCACCACCGAGAACGGCCCGATGGGCGCAGGCTGCCCGGGCTCCTCGAGATCGTGCTCGCGGTCCCCGGCGAACACCCGCGTGAAGCCGGTCTCCAGCAGGTCGCGCAGCAGCGCGTCGTCGAGCTCGCGGAAGAACGGGGCCGTGACCCACAGGCGCGTCCCCGGGGGGAGGGCGGCGCAGTGGGCCACCACGTCGGCGACGTCCGAGGACCGCACCTCGAGGCCGCAGTCGGGACAGCGGACGACCCCCAGGTGCGTGAACAGGAACCGCAGGTGATGGGAGGTCTCCAGGGCATCGGAGACGCACGTGGCGTCGGCCCAGGTCTGGGCCTTCTGGGACACCAGCACCGTGGGGGAGAGCCCCGCGGCCCAGCGCACCTGGGGACGGATCAGCCTGCCGGAGAACCAGGGACGCATGCGCAGGGACAGGGTCTCGAGGTAGCGCAGCTGCCCTTCGACGTAGAGCGTGTCGTGGGCCAGGGAGCTCTTGCCCGATCCCGACACCCCGACGATGGCGGTGATCTTCCCCCAGGGGATCTCGACGTCGATGTCCTTCAGGTTGTGGGTGGTCACACCGAACAGAGCGATCTTCATGGTGTTCCTGATGATCCGGCGCCGCTCCAGGGTACGCCGGGGAGCACGGGCGCCCTCGGCGGTTCGCCTGGCCCCCGCCTGACGGGCGCCGCCGCCGGTCGCGTCACCGGCGGCCAGGATGCCGATCTGGGTGATGCCCGAGGCGTTGAGCCGCACCAGCAGGGTCATGAAGTCCTGCACGGTGAGGGAGCGGTCCGCCTTCACGTGGGCCTTGACGCGACCGGGGAAATGCTTCTGCAGCACCGCCGGGAGGGTCTCGAGGGTGGCCTCCCGCGCGGTCTCCTCGCCCACGGCGGCGCGGATGCGGAGCTCCGCGTCCATGGCCACCACGAGCGTGTCGGGGGCGCGCGGCACCGGGGCGCTCTGCGCGTCAGGAAGCGTGAGGTCGATGCCGGTGGGATCAATCGGGCTGGTGACCATGAAAATGATCATCAGCACCATCATCACGTCCACCAGCGGCGTGAGGTTCATCTCCGCGATGGGATGGTTCGGGGGTTGATAGTTCAGGTTCATTGCAACTGACCCCGGCTACTGCAGGAACTTGCGGTGCGCGATGTTCTGGAAGTCGTTGGCGAACGTCTCGATGTCCGCCACGTGCAGCCGAACCTTGCGCAGGAAGTGGTTGTAGGCGATCGTCGCCGGGATCGCCGCGATCAGGCCCAGGGCCGTGGTCACGAGCGCGTCGACGATGCCCGGGGCGACCGTGGCCAGGGTGGTGTTGCCCAGGGATCCGATGGTGGAGAAGCTCTCCATGATGCCCCAGACGGTGCCGAACAGCCCCAGAAACGGCGCCGTGGCCGAGATCGTGGCCAGCAGCGGCAGCTGGTTCTCTAGGTTGGTGATCTCCACCATGGCCGAGCGGCGAAGCGAGCGCTCCAGGTTGGCCGACGTGATCGAGCCGGTGCCGGACTCTCCGGCCTCCTCGCGGGCCTTGATCTTCACGAGCTCGCGGAACCCCGCCGAGAACACGTTGCCCAGCGGGCAGGCGGGATTGGACTCGCAGTACTGGTGCACCTGGTCCAGCGTCGCGCCGGAGCGGAACATGTTCAGGAACGCCTCGTTGTTGCGGTTCGATCGGTGGTAGAAGAGACCCTTGTACACAATGATGTACCAGGTCAACACCGAGAACGCGAGCAGGACGATCAGGTCCAGCAGGATCAGTCCCCGTGCGGCGAGAATCATTTTTATGATGTCGAGTTTTTCGGTCTGGGCGGCAAGCAGGATCAGATGGCTCATCGGTGGTGAAAACTCCCCCCCCTGTATAATGGAAGCGCTCCCTCCGGTCAATGCCTGGTTGGGAACCCCGGCCAAGGGCCTACCCCTGGCGTAGCTGCTGCAGCGTGCTCTGGGCGGCCTGCAGGCACTTCGAGAGAAACTCCACCCTCTGCAGGTTGTGGTACACCGCCATCTGCGCCTCGAGCAGCTGGCCCGGGGACAACTGACGCCCGGACTGCAGCCGCAGGATCACCGTCTGCACGGCGCGCTCCGAGGCCATCAACTCCACGCAGGCCTGCTCGAAGGCGTTCTTCCCCTGGGCCTGTCCGGGGCGTGGGCTCCGCACCGGGCTGCGCCGGACCACGTCGGGTGTTCGCTGGGTTTCCAGTCGGATGGGCGGAAGTTCAATTTTCATGGGTGCTCCTCAGGGCGAGGACCCCTGATCCCGTTTTGCTGCGGGAGAGATCCGCGACGGGGTGTCTTCGCCTCACGGCATCCATTATCGTCCCGGCTTTGGAGAGGTTGCGGGCTTTTCCGCTTATTTGAGATTTTTAAACAGATCTTCTAATTTTGACTTGGCTGCATCCAGAGAGACCTTCTTGGGAGCCGTGGCATCGTTGCGGAACTCGTAACTGCTGCAGAAGTTCGGCTCCTCGCGGTCACGGATGAACTCCGTGTGGGGCTCGCGGCACTGGTTGTGCAGACCCGGATCATAGAACACGCAGTTCTTGCAGCAGTGCAGGTTGGCACCGCAGTGCTCACAGGTGTCGAGGCGACCCACCATGATGCCGCCCTTGACGGCGAACTCGACTTCGTTGCCGCATTTGAAACAATAATATGCCATGGTCACCACCTCATTGGCCGGTCGGGGTCGTCTGGCACGCCACCGCCGGACCCCACTATATAGCCGATGGTCATGGAAAAGTCCACGGTCAAACGAAGGAACCTGGATTCCCTGCTTGCCTTCGGGGGGGGAATCCGACTATAGTTTCGACCCCATGAAACGCACTTTTTTATTTCTCCTGATTGTTCTCCCCGTTTCGCTGGTCTCCTGCTCGGACGAGAAGAAAAAGACCTCGAACAATACCAACAACGACCAATGGCTGGGCTACGCCGAGGTTCTCAACGCCTGCCTGATCCGCGACGCCTGCGACGTGATGCCGCTGGGGTACATCTCGCCGTGCGTGACCTCCCACTACGAGCAGACGGCGCTGGAGAACCAGCAGGCCATATGGAACGAGATCTACCGCTGTGTGCTCGAAGCCGAAGGCAACTGCACGACCGTGAAGGAGTGCTTCGGAAACGGCGCCCTGCCGGTCACGTGTGATCCCACCACGAACAAGGGCCGCTGCGAAGGCGACATCCGCTACTGGTGCGACTCCTTCAGCCGCCAGATGTACGCGATGAACTGCCGGGACAGCGGGATGACCTGCGTCATGGGTGATGACGGCAATCCCCAGTGCTCCCTCAACGCCTGCACCGAGGGCGAGTACGAACCCCTGTGCGACGGGGACAAGCAGCGCGTCTGCGCCAACGGCTACATCAACACCACCGACTGCACCGTCATGGGGCTGCCCTGCACCCTGCTGCAGACCGATGAAAACGTGTTCCAGCCCTTCTGCCTCGGTGAGGGTGCGCAGTGCGATCCCGCCGAATATGAGGGCACCTGCAGCGGCAGCATCAAGACCGACTGCAACGGACTCGGCGTCGTGCAGCAGGTGGACTGCTCCCAGCTCCCGGGAAACAAGACCTGCGTGATGACGGTCAACGGCCCCTCCTGCAATGCGGCCGGCACCGAGTGCGAGCTCGGTGAGGAGGACTGCCTCGACGACTTCACCGCCCGGGTATGCCTGGACGGCACCTATTTCCTCGTCAACTGCACGGAGCTCGGCTTCACGCGCTGCACCGGTCGCGGGGCGCAATCCGACGTCGGCGCGCACTGCACACGCTGACACCCATGCGCCGGCTTTTTCTCCTTGCTTTCATCGCGATGATCGGCGCGCTCGGGTGCCGGCCGGCCAGGCCGGCCGTGGCCGGTCGCCTCGAGAAACCCGTTCCCTGTTCACCCCAGCCGGACTACCTGTACGCCAACGCGAAGATCCGCGTGGTGGGCGTTTTTACCACCTGGTCCCTGAAGTCGCAGGCGCAGTGGAGCCGTTTCATGAAGGTCTCGACCCGGTTCGACGGAAAGCAGGTGCAGTTCATCGTGGTGTTCACCGATCCGGACCGGAAGGTCGTCGACGAGTGGGTCATGGCCGAGAAGCCTCCGTTCCGGGTCGTGCATGATCCGCGGTTCGGCATGTGCGGGCGCCACATCCGCGAGGTGCCCGTGACCTTCCTGATCGACAGGCGGGATCGTATCCTCTCGCTGACCTCGGGACACGTCACCAGCGACATGCTCGACGCCCAGGTCCGCGACGCCCTTCGCCGGGTGCGCTGAAGGCTCCCCCTTTCAATCTCTCTTTTTTGCTATCTCCGCGCGTTCTTCATCACCGCAGGGGCCTTTTTGGGGGCGGGCGCGTCGCGACGGCTCCTCGCCGGGGGTGCCGCGGGGGACGCCGGGGGGGTGGCGGGCGACTTCATGTCCGCGGTGGTCTCGTTCTTCTCCTTCTCGAAGGCGGCCAGCGCCTCCAGGCTCTGGGCCGCCAGCTTCTTCTCCCACGCCTGATCCATGGCCTGCATGCGATCCGCGGGGACAAAGGAACGTGCGTAACCAAAAACCATGGGTGAATCGTTGTCGTCATTGCGGATCTGCACGACGATCCCGGGGCGGTTCTCCCCCGACCAGACGTAGGCCGCGCCCACCGGGATCGACGGGGACGCCCACTCGAACAGATAACGGGCGTCCAGCGGCGCGAGGTTGACGCAGCCGTGGCTCTTGGGGATGCCGAAGTCGTCATGCCAGTAGGCCCCGTGCAGCGCCTGTCCCTTCCAGAAGAACATCGACCAGGGCACCGAGGAGGCCAGGTACTGCTCGTCGGCGCCGACCTCGTTCTTCATGTCCGTCTCGGTCACCTTCCAGTAGATGCGGAAGATGCCGGACTTGGTCTGGTACCCGTCCTTGCCCGAGGAGATCGCGGTCGCATAGACCGGCCGGTTTTCGACATAGGCCACCAGCGTCTGCCGGCTCAGGTTGATGTCGAGCCACTTCTCCCCCTTGCGCACCCCCGCGGGCACGGAGGTCGAGAACGCCGCGGCCACGTCCCGCTCCGCGATCCAGCGGCACGCCTCCACGCGGTAGAAGGTCGACCGACCCACCTTCTTCTCCCCCAGGATCGACAGCGGCGCACGCGGCTCCGCCTGGCCGATGACCGAGCCGCCGGGGCGATCATAGACCGGGATCGGCAGGTTCTCGCGGTTCTTGCCCTTGCGCACCGGAAAGGCCAGGGGCAGGCGGCGCGAGGCGTCCACAGGGACCCCGGAGAAGGTCGAGGGAATGTGCCTGGCGATCTGGTCGATCGGCACGTACTGGTTCTTGTCGGTCTTCCAGTAATTGATCCCGTCGATCTTCACGAAGCGTTTGAACTGGAGGTAGAAGCCGGCAGGATGCGTTCCGCCGGGTTTCTTCTGCTTGGCCGCTTCGCGGCTCGGGTACCAGGGGGCCCCGCCCAGGCGCACGTAGGCATACTGACCGGGGAGCAGGCTGTTCTCAGGGATCAGGGGCAGCAGATCGAGGGTCGGAAGCTCCTTGTCCGGCGCGAACGCCGACAGGCATACCCAGGCCGACAGGCCCAACCGGAGCCAGCCTTCCCTGCAGCCGCTGCCCTTGAACGAGGCGTAGCCCGCCAGCGGCAGGCGGGACCTGGGCTCGATGCGACCCAGCTCGAGGCCCTTGGATGTGGGCGCGTCGAAGATGCGCGCCGGCTTGGCCGCCGCGTAGCTGCGGAACCAGCTGCCCTTGCGCGGAATCCTGACGAAGCCCGCCTCGATGGCCGAACGGATCACCTCCGGTGAGGGAGGCGCCAGCTCCGGGTTGGGCGGCAACCCCGCAGGGCCGGTGTCGTCCGACGTGGCGGGGAAATCGGAGGCCGCCTCTTCGGCCGCGGAGAGGCAGCTGGGTTCACCCTTCGAGGTCAACTTGATCGCGTTGCCCCATCCGGGCGTCACCAACATAGAACAAAAAAGCCAGACGATTCCGGCGACGGATGCGCGCATGAATCCCTCCATAACGACATCACTTATGACGCAAAAGCACCTGTACCTGCAAAATTCCATGGTGTATAGTGATGGGCCTGAGACTCTGGACGGAGCGAAAATTCATGCAGAACAAGTCTTTTTACGTGATCACCCTGGACGAGGAGCTCTTCGGTCAGCCCTGGATGAAACCGGCCGTGATGTGTAGGATGGGCATGCAACCGAAGGAGGCGCCCCGGGGGGACGTGTACGTGGATCTGATGCACCCTATCTGTTCCCAACCCGAGGCGCTCGACCGCTGGCGGAAGGAGATCGGCCCCGTCGTCTTCCTCTCGCGCTTCCCCCTGGGAAAGGAATCCTGGCAGCGCTTCATCGAGTCCGGCAGCGAGATCCTCTACATCGGCGACATGGAGAAGCGGGTCGGCCAGGGCACCGACATCCGGGGCCAACAGGGTGACCTCTCCAAGCTGGTTCCGGAGCGACCCGCCTCCCGGGGCAAGATCGAGCCTGCCACCTGGGTCGCCCTGCTTTCAGCGATCCACTCGCACCAGATGACCGGAAACCTGTACCTGAAGACCGAAAAGATCAAGAAAATGGTCACCTTCCTGTCGGGGTTCCCCCTGCAGGTGAAGTCCAACAAATCCAAGGAGCTCCTCGGGCGCATGCTCGTCGACGAGAACGTCATCCCCGCTTCCGCCTGCGAGGAGAGCGTCAAGAAAATGAACGCCGAATCCATCCTGCAGGGGCAGGCCCTGGTGCGGATGAACCTCCTGACGGAGGACGAGCTGGTGGCGGCGCTCTCCCGCCAGTGGGCCATCAAGCTGCTGGACGTGTTCGAGTGGCTCGAAGGTGAGTACGTGTTCAAGGAGGAGGCCGTCCAGATCCCCGAGTTTCTGCCGCCGTTCTCTTTCTGTGACCTGATGTCCAGCGGCCTGTCCCGCCTGACCTCGGGCATCGTGGAGGCCTCCGTCAACATCGCCTCGGGCATGTTCCTCGTCCCCCATCCCCTGGCGCGCTGGCGCTACCAGCCGTTGCCGGCGAACATCGACATGGAGTTGTTCGGACGGATCGACGGCCGCCTGACGGTGAACCAACTGATGGAGGCGGGCCAGTCCGACCGCACGCAGATGACGATCCTCAGTTCGCTGCTGCTGAGCAACGCCCTGCTGCTGTCCCTGCGTCCCCTGCCGACGCCTCAGCACTTCGGCGGCTTCCCCCTGCCCGGTGAACATGTGCTGCTGCCTGCCCGCATGCTCGAGGAGCTGGAGGTCGAATGGCAGACCGGCATCAGCGACATCGGCCGGATCGAGACCTGGCTCCGACGTATCCACATGGACCGGTTCCTCGTCGAAAAACCTTCGGTGCGGGAACAGATGGAGTCATGGTTTAATAAATTGAGCCACGAGAAAATTTCACCCATCCAGAATGTCGCCGATCTGCGCCTCTTCCAGCTGGGATGGAAAGTGAAGTACGAGTGATCCCGCCTGCCGCACACGGAGTCTTCCGTCTCCTGACCGGACTGCTCCTCCTGGCGGCGGTCCTCCTCGGAATCCCCCTGGCGGGGCCCGCTCCCGTCCAGGCCGGCACCACCTTTCGTCGCCCCGTCGATATCGGCTTCATCCGGTATTTTCCGTCCCACGGCGGAACCCTCTGTCCTCACGGTGCCACCGGCAAGGGCTGCCGCTTCGACTGTGAATCCAACGGCCCCGATGCGCTGGAAGACAGTCAAGGTATTTTTTATCAATGTCCCACGGGAACGCTGATCCATGCGGCCGCGGAGGGTCTGGTGCTGGACCTCCACGGCGACTGTGGTCAGGAGGATCCGTCCTGTCAGGGCGGCTGGGGAAACTGGGTGCTCCTGGAGCATCCCTTTGGACTGAGGACCCTGTACGCCCATCTGCTCGAGGCCACCGTGACGGTCGGCACCACGGTGGAGTGCGGTGCCGTGCTCGGCCTCTCCGGCGCCACGGGCACGAGCTCGGCCGAGGGGCTGTATTTCGAGGTACAGGATCTTCAATACGTGCGGGTCGACCCCTTCGCCGGCCTGTGCAATCCTGCGGTGGAGAACCCGATCTGGGAGGAACAGACCGTGGAACCGGAGGACTCGGGACGAACCTGCTCCGACGCGTTCCAGCCCAATGAAGCCTGGATCGGCGCGGCCTGTTCGGAGGATGAAGACTGCCGGTACGAGAATGGGATCTGCCTTGAGGGCTGGCCCGGAGGCGCCTGTTCGGGGTCATGCGCGGACACCTGCCCCGAGCACCCCGGTGCCGGCTATTCGGGCACCGTGTGCAGGCACACGACCGAAGGCGATGTCTGTGTCGCAGGTTGCTCGAGTCTCCTGTTCCCGGGCACAGGATGCAGGGATTCCTATGTTTGCCAATGGCTTGAGACCGCCACCGGCGCCTGGGAGCCGGGTTGCGTCCCCGAGACCCACGAGCAGCCCGACGGCGGGGTTCCCGATGCGGACATCGACACCGGTGACGGGGATCCCCCGGACACCGATGACCTCACGGGAGACGCCACCGGGGACGGTCCCCCGGACATCACGGCCGCCGGTGATTCGTCCTCCTGTGCATGCCGCTCTCCCGCCCATGGGCACACTTCATTCAATAAAATTTATATACTTGGACTCGCCCTTTTGATTTCAGGGTTGCGCAGGAGGTTTTTCCGTTGTCCTGCAAAGGTCAACATGGTATAAACTCGGTTTCGCGAAACCCTGCATTACCGAAGGTTTTGCCTTGTGATTTCCTGAATTTACCTGCGTTTTTGGTTTTTGTAACCTGCACTTCCCCGATGGAGGTTCCCGTGGCTGAATATATCATTGAAGATCTGATCATCCAATTGGACGAGACTTTTGAAGACGCGGTCAATGAATGGGTCGGCAAGGCGCAGGCCTTCGAGGCCGAGGGCAACCTGCCCCGCGCCATGGACGCCTGGACCCGGGCCGTCAAGGCCTCCGAGACAGCCATCGGTCCGCGTCTTGCGCTCGCCAAGATGTACAAGGACGCGGCCCGTTGGAACCAGTACGTCGACTCTCTCAACGACGTCTCCAAGCGCCTCCCTGACGAGATGGTCCAGGAGAAGGCGCAGTTGCTCCACATCACGATCCCGGTGCTGCGCGACCAGATGAAACTGATGCCCAAGGTGGTCGACGCCTACAAGAAAATCCTTTCGATCACGCCCGACGACGAGGTGGCCTTCAGCGCCCTCGTCGAGATCATCTCGGGCATGTCCCGCTGGCCCGATCTCGTGAAGCTCTATCAGGAACGCCTCGATTCCATCGTCGAGCCGGAGCGCAAGGCCGAGGTCCAACTTGAGATTGCCCGGCTGTACAACGACAAACTGCACAACAAACGCGAAGCCGCGAAGTCCTACGAGGCCCTCCTCGAGCTCGACCCGCAGAACGGGGAGGCCATCTCCAGCCTCAAGGAGATGTACGAACAGGGACGCGACTTCGAGAGTCTGATCGCCCTCCACAAGCGGGAGCTTGACTTCATCACCGACGGCGAGGCCCGCGCCGAAAAGACGCTCGAGATCGCCAAGATGGCCGCAACCCGCGTGAAGAAACCCGAACTGTTGATCTCCCTCTGGGAGGAGGTGCTCGCGGTGGATCCGGGTTCGGTCGAGGCGCTGGAGAACCTGGAGCAACTGTACGAGCGGGAGAAGAACTGGGAGAAGATGGTCGAGATCGACCGCCAGCTGCTGGACCTGGTCACCGACCCCGTCCGGCAGGC
>PHBF01000083.1 GCA_002841905.1 Deltaproteobacteria bacterium HGW-Deltaproteobacteria-17 | reverse complement strand
CCGCTGCTGGTCCAGCCGCTCCGACCAACGGGCCAGCTGGTCGGGCAGGCCTGCGTCAACGACGTGCGCCTCCATGAGGGACTGCACCGCGGCCAGCTCCCGCTGCTGGTCCTGGGCCCGGGCCATTTCCTGCGCGACACGAGCCGAGATCCTTTCGAGGTTGGCCACGGCTTCGCGCTCCACGGCCGCCGCGTTCCGCAGGGCTTGATCCAGCCCCTGGATGCGCAGGTCCAGCTCACGGACCTTTCGAAACAGCGGGTTCATTTCGTCTAGCCTGGCGGTCGCCAGGTCATGTCGTTGGCGGGCTTCCTGCTCGACCGCCCGGGATCGCTCTGCGCCGGCCTCGATCGAGGGCAGCCGCTCCAGATCGACCGCCAGTGACCGCCGGTCGGTCTCCTGGGACTGCTCCAGCAGGACAATCCGCTCATGGAGCGCGTCGAGCTCAAGCGCGCGTCGGGCCCGATCCAGGAGGATACGGCTGGGCTCGAAGGCCCTCTCCTCGGCTGCCAGCGCCTCTTCAAGCCGGAGGGTCTCAGCGAGCTCCGCCTCGAGCCTCGCCAGCTCCCTCAGCCAGGCCAGCGCCGCCTGGAGCCGGTTCAACTCCGCGGTCACGGCCAGCTCCTCCTCCTGTCTCCGGGCCAGCTCCCCGCAGAGCTCCGCCTCCGCGTCGGGAGGGAGCGGCTCGCGGCCTGCCAGCTCCGCCCGCAACGCCTGCATCCGCTGGCGTTCGAGGCCGGTGCGCGCGTGCACCTGCCTGGAGATCTCGGCATACACCTCGGTCCCGGTGATCTGCTCCAGGATCGACGCGCGCTCCTCGGCCCTGGCCTGCAGGAACGCCGCAAAGCCGCCCTGGGCCAGCAGCATCGAGCGCGTGAAGCGATCATAGTCCATCCCGGTGAGCGACACGACCCGCTCCGCCACCCCCCGCAGGCTGGCGTCCAGGATCTCCCCGCTGACGGCGTCGGAGATCTCATGCCTTGGGGCCTGCAGGTTTCCGTCGGCTTTCCTGTGCGCGCGTGTCTGCCGGAAGCAGACACGCCAGCTGCCCGCGGCCGTCTGGAAGGTGACCTCGGCGAAGCATTCGCCGGTGCGCCGGGACATCAGGTCGTTCTCTCCCTGGGTGACCTTTTTGAGGCGCGGGGTGCGCCCATAGAGCGCCAGGCAGATCGCGTCCAGGATCGTGCTCTTGCCCGCGCCGGTGGGACCGCTGATCACGAAGATCCCCTCGACGGCGTAGACCGGATCGGTGAAATCGATCTCCCAGGAGCCTGCCAGGGAGTTGAGGTTGGCGAAGCGGACGTTCAGGATGCGCATCCGTCACCCCCGTCCGCACCCTGCCGTCCTTCGATGGAGAGAAGATCCACGATCTCGCGATAGGCCTTCAGCAAGGCCGGCCGCTGGTCCCCGGGGACGCCTCCTGCGTCCAGGCATCTCTGGAACACCTCGAAGCAGTCCAGATCGTCGAGGGACTCGGAGCCGCCGGCCCCGGAGAGCACGCTGCGCACCTGCTGCTCGTTGCCCACGCGCACCAACTCGAGCCGGGTGCCCGCGCAGGCGGCCTCGACGCGCGCGCGCAGGTCAGGGATCAGGGCGGCGCCGTCGTAGACGACCTCGAGCAGGGCGTTGATGTCCCTGGCCGCCAGCTGCGCCAGTCCCGCGGCGATGGCGTCCCAGTCGCCGCGCACGCGGGCGAGCTCCCGGAAGACGGGGACCTCGATGGCCTCGATCCGCGGACGGGCGTCGTGAGGATCGCCGGCGTCCCCGGCTCCGGGGCCCAGCTCGACCAGCAGAACGTGCTTTCCCTGCGACGCCTCCGGGAAGCTCATCGGCAGCGGGCTGCCGCTGTAGCGTATCGTGTCGTTGCCCCCGACCTTCTGGGCCTTGTGCAGGTGGCCCAGCGCCACATAGGCGAGATCACCATGAAAGATCTCCGCGGGGACCTGCCCGAGGGCCCCCACGTACATCGGCCTCAGGCCCTCCCCCGATGACGCACCGGCCGCGAAGAGATGCCCGGTGGCCACCACGGGCGCAGTGCGGGATCGCCCGTCGTCGGGCGTCCCGGCGCGGGCCAGCGCCAACGCGCGCCCCACCACTTCGGTGTAGTGCCGCCGGATGCCTGCGACCAGCTTGCGGTCCTTGTCGTCGATGTCCTCGGCCGCCTCCACCCGGCGCACGTCGCGGTCGCGCAGGAACGGCACGGCGCAGACGATCATTTCCAGGGCTCCGGAAGCGTCGCGCAAGCACAGGATCTCGTCGTCGGGGTCGTCGGACGCGGCACCCACGACGTGCACCGACATCGCGCGCAGCAGCTCCCGGGGCGCCTCAAGGAAGGAAGGAGAGTCGTGGTTGCCCCCCACGACCACGACGTGCCTGCAACCTGTGGCAGCCACCCTTGTCAGGAAATTGTAATAGAGTCTCTGGGCCTGGGGACCCGGGGCGATCGTGTCGAACACGTCGCCGCATACCAGGAGCACGTCGACGCGGCGAAGGCGGATCTGATCGAGCAGCCAGCCCAGGAAGGCCTCGAACTCCTCGTGACGCCGCGCGTTGTGCAGCGTTTGGCCGAGGTGCCAGTCCGAGGTGTGGAGAAGGATCATTGCGGTGGAGGCGCCGGGAGTCGAACCCGGGTCCGGAAGTCGTCCACGAAGGTATCTACGTCGTATTCGGTGATTTGAATCTCGCATGCCCGGACGCCCACCGACAGGCTTCCGTTCACACCAGCCGAAAAGTTCTCACCCGACCGCATTCGGCATTGGACGGGCCAGCGGACATTTGCAACACCCCAGCCATGCGCCATCCGCTGAGCTCATGGTGGAATGCTCACTACTTACGCAGCGAGGGCGAAGTTATCGTTCGCAGTTCTAGTTTTCCGCCTGTTTAACGAGGGCCATGCGGAGACCTCGGACGCAACCTGCGCTTCACATACCCCCGTCGAGACCGAATCGCCCCCGGAAGTGTTGGAAAGATAGTGCTGATCGACCTTTTGGTCAACCCTTCATCATTGCCTTTTTTTCATTCGTCGGAGCGAGAGGATTTGAACCTCCGACCCCTTGACCCCCAGTCAAGTGCGCTAACCAGGCTGCGCCACGCTCCGGCCCCGTTCGAGGAAACCTCATCAAGGGCTCTGCAGGTTTTCATCGAGGAGAGCTATCAACTCCCTCGTCCTGCGACCCGCCTCCTCGGTCGCCTGCTCCGAATCGGAACGTGGGCGGCCGGTGGGCTGCGGGACATTCGAAAAATCACATCCCTGAAGGCGCCGTCGGGCACCCCACAGGGTGAAGCCTTCATCGCGAAGCAGACGCTTCAGGAAAAAGGCCATCCGCACGACCGGGGCGTCGAAGTCGCCATCAGCCGCCGGGGAAAAACCACAATCACCAAACTCCACGGACCAGAACTCGAGCACCTCGGGGAGAATGTCCAACTCCCGCAGCAGTTGGTCACGAGTCATTCGAGGCTGTTCATCAGACAAGGATGAACTCCGGTCCACCAAAGAACTACTTGCTGTTCAGCGCGCCCTTGAGGAGCTGGCTGGAACGGAAGGTCAGCGCCCGGCGGGCGGCGATGGTGATGTTCTCACCCGTCTTCGGGTTGCGACCCGGGCGGGCTTTCTTTTCCTGGATGACGAAATTGCCGAAGCCGCTGATCTTGATGTCTTCGCCCTTCTTCACGGACTCGACCATCGCGTCGAACATCAGGTCAACGAGCTCGCCAACGCGCTTTTTATTCAGAGAAGCCTCTTTTTTCGCCTCGCCGCTGTTCAGTTTGCCGACGATAAAATCAACGATATCAGTCTTGGTCATCTAGTACCTCCAGTCGTGAGCGGGTTTGTAAACTAAACTGAATCCGGTTGTCAACCATAAACGGCTCTAGTGAACCATTTTCACGATGTGTTCGAACACCTTCGGCGCGGAAATGGCCAGACCGGACAGCATCTTGCGATCCAGACGGATGTTCTTCTCTTTCAGACCGTGCATGAGCCGGCTGTAGGAGATCGCATGGGTGCGGGCAGCCGCGTTGATGCGGGTGATCCACAGGCGACGCATGTCGCGCTTGCGCTGCTTGCGTCCCACGAAGGCGGCGGCCCACGCGCGACGAACCTGGATGACAGCCGTACGCCACAGTTTGCCACGACCGAGGAAATAACCACGGGCGGCTTTCAGAATCCTGTGATGTCGGCGATGGGTGATTGTACCACCTTTAGATCTGGGCATGACTCAACCTCTTTTCCACTTTAAAGACCGGGCATCATCCGCTTGAGATGACGACGGTTCGAACTGTGAGCGATGGTACCCTGGCGCAGGCGCCGAATCCGCTTGGTGGACTTCTTGGTCAGGATATGGCTCTTGTATGCATGATTGTGCTTGATCTGACCCGTCGCCGTGACCCGGAAACGTTTCTTTGCGCCGCTGTTCGTCTTCGCTTTGGGCATGTTGGACTCCTTCCAGCAATAACCTGTTGGACTGCTAGGCCTTGGGGGCCGGTTTACCGGGTTCACCGAATCCGGCGAACAGTTCGGCAGCGGACAGGGTGGAGCGACGACTCATCTTCGCCTTGCGAGCTCTGTTCTGGTTTCTATCTCTGTTGAATCTCTTGGTCCACGTTTGTTTCGTCAAAGACGACATGGGTCACCTCCATGGGGTTGCGGGTTTAGTAAAAAGGGAAAGCGTTGTCAAGCATTTCAGTAGCACCCCATTCACTTTTTCGCAGGGACCACCGGACGGCCTCTTTTTGGCGCAGATCAGCCGCAAATGCAAGCTAAATATTTGTATTTATTGAATATTTTCCAAACCATCCTGGCTCGAACCCGCCTGAACCAGGGTCCCGGGGCCCCTCTGGACGCGAGATCCCGGCACTTTATTTTTCCCCCACGAAGGATCCGATCCCGTTCTTCCCCCCCCCCCGGGGACTTCTTCAAGGATCCGATCCCGTTCCCCCCCCCCGGGGGACTTCTTCAACAATATTGTTTGGGATCACCTCTGGCGGCGGCGCGCGTGTCCGGTCCTGTCGCTTTTTCTGCTTTTTCTCTTGACAACTTCCCGAATTTTCCATAAACAGTGGCCCGGTGTCGCGACGCGGTCGTGGCGGAATTGGTAGACGCGCTAGATTCAGGTTCTAGTGGATGTATTTCTGTGAGAGTTCGAGTCTCTCCGACCGCACCAAGCCTACAACAAATGTCATTTCAATTGGGAGCGCGTTGTGCCAAGGTGATCCCGGCATGAAGCACTGGATCTTTCCGTCCGTCCCTTCCCTGAAGCTGGCCGAGAACCCCGCCGCGCCCGTTCTGGCGGCGTTCCTGGCCGGTTTGAGCCTCGCGATGCTGGTCGTCTACGCCCGCATGTTCCTGGCCCGCCTGATCTACCCCCTGGATCTGGAGTGGATGGAGGGCGGCGTGCTCGTGCATGTGCAGCGCCTGGTTGAGGCCAGGCCCCTGTATGTCGCGCCCTCGGTCGAGTTCATCCCGTTCGCCTACACTCCTTTCTATTACATCGCGGTGGCGTTGCCCGCCACGCTGCTGGGCGTGTCCTTCTTCCTGGCCCGGCTGATCTCGCTGCTGGCCCTTGCCTCGATCCCGGCGGCCTATTTTCGTGCGGTGAGCTCCTTGGAGCCTGGGTCGGTCCGACGCCTTCCATGGTTCGCCATGCTGGCCGCCCTGCTCGGGCTCACCTTGATTCTGCTGGAGTACTTCACCACGGGAGCCTGGCTGGACCTGGCCCGGGGCGACACGCTCTTTCTGGCGCTGACGCTCTGGGGTGGCGTGGTCCTGGCGGGCGCCGAGCGCGGACCGAAGGGCGTCCGCTCCATGATCGGCGCCGGGATCCTGTTCTCGCTGGCCTTCTGGACCAAGCAGACGGCCGTGCTCTTCATCCTGGCGGCCGGCGCCTGGCAGCTGGTCCGTGACTGGCGCCGGTGTGTGTATCTGGTGATCACCGTCGCCCTGCTGTGCGGCGGCGGCATGCTGCTGCTTCAATGGCAGAGCGAAGGCTGGGCCTGGTTCTATCTGCGCAGGATCCACCAACTGCACTCCTTCGACGCCGCGCGGGCCTGGACCAAGACGCCGGCGGAGCTTGCCTCACGTCTGTGGCCGCTGGGGGTCGCCGGGGTCCTCGGGATCTCCTGGTCCCTGGTTTCCCGGCGTCGGCCGGCGGAGGGGGTCGCCTTCTGGTGGTTGTTCGCGATCTGCGGCGTCATCACGGCCTGCGTCGGCAGCGGCACCCAATGGGCGCACATCAACGCCCTGCTCCCGGCGGTGGTGTTCCTGCCGGCCGCGATCGCCGCATCCTGGGCCGGCTGGGCCGCGTCCGGAAGCACGACCACGGAAGGCTCCCCGTCACACCCCGGCACCGTCGGACCCGCCAAGCTGCGTCGGCTACACCAGGCCTGGATGTTCGCCGGCTTCGCGATCCTGCTCTTCCACCTGCATACGAGACACCCCGGTCCGGGCGAATTCAGTCGCGCCACCCCCACCGCGGCCGATCGCGCCGCCGCCCGAAGCTTCATCCGCACCTTGAGAAGCATGCCCGGGCCCATCCTGATCCCCTATCATCCCTGGTCCGCTGTGCTGGCCGGCTCTCCTCCCCACTTCCACCAGCACGCCCTCACGGACATCCGGGGTGCCGGTCTGCCGGTGCCCCGCGACTTCACCGCCGGACTCAGGAGCGGGCGCTGGAGCACCATCGTCCACGACAGGCACGGCCAGACCTATTGGCGCCAATGGCCCGGCTTCACGTCACGCTACCGCAACACCTCGGCCGTCCGCGGGCGCCGCCTGCGCACGTGGGCCGGCAACCCCTGCGGCCCGCGCACCTTCTGGACACCGGTGACGCCATGACCCGATCCGCCCGCACCTGGGACATCTCCATGCCGATCACCGAGGCGATGCCGGTCTATCCCGGAGATCCTCCACCCGCGTTCACGACCTCCTTCTCCGGCGGCGTCACCCTCACGGTGGCCCACCTGTCCCTGCACGCCGGCACCCATGTGGATGCGCCGCTGCACGTCATCCCGGACGCGGCCGACGTCGGCGCGTTTCCGTGGATGCACCTGTGCGGCCCTGCCTGCGTGGTCCAGGCCCGGCAGGCGACCGTCGACGCCGAGCAGGTCCAACGCTGGCCCCTGCGCACCCGGGATCGCGTGCTGGTGCGGGCCGCGCAGGAGGGCTGCGTCTTCACCCCCGACGGGGCACGGGCGCTGCTCGAGCGCGACATCCTCCTGCTGGGCGTGGAGGGCTTCGGCCCAGACCAGGACGGGGACCCGGCGCTGCCGGTCCACCGCCTCCTGCTGTCGCGATCGGTCCCGCTGCTGGAAAACCTGTGCCTCCGGGAGGTCCTCCCTGGCCGGTATCATCTGACATGCCTGGGCCTGTCCCTCCCCGGACGGGAGGCCGCCTGGGTGCGTGCGGTGCTGTCATGCTGAGAGCGGTCACGATCTGCCTGATGTTCCTGCTCTCCTCCTGCACGTGGTTCTCCCGCCCCGCGCCACCGAGGGCGACACCTGACCCGGTCGCCGAAAAGCGTGCCTCCATCCGCCGCGAGCTGGCCACGACCCATGACACCCGGAAACGGTGCCTGCTGCACCTCCACGGCGCCGTGCTCGACCTCATGGAAGGCCGGGATCCCGCGTCCCTGGGCGCCGGGATCGCGTCCGTCTGTCCCGAAGGGTGGGCCGACGGCTTCCTTGCGTTGCAGTCCCTCCTGGCGGGCGATCCATGGACCCTGCAGGAGCAGGCCCTGCGTTTCCTTGAAGAATCTTCCGGGCCGGAAGACTCTTCCGGGCCCAGGGACGAAGCCCTGCACCAGTTGCGCCTCCTCGCGGCGACCCTGCTCGCGGACGCCGACCTTCCGGACACCTCCTTCACAAGACGGCTCGCCGCCGTGGCCCTGCGGGATCCTTCGCTCCCGGTGTTCCTCTGGACGGGCGTGACCCACCTGCTTCGTGAACTGGCCCCCCCCCACCGGACCGCCACCCTCGGGACGGGCCTGACCTTCTCGCGCTGGGCCCCCGTGCCCCTGCTCGGGCGGCTGCACTTCTCCCGTCCGGACGGCCCCGCGGGCCAAACCCCGTGGAAGGACGGCGACCGTCTCGCCGCAGGTTCGGACCACCCCGCGCGGGTGACCCTTTCGATCCCCCTCTCCTGCGCCGACCCAGGGCCGATGCTCCTGGAGCTGCGACCGCTGGGCCCCGCCTTGGTGCGCATCGAAGGCGTGCTCGAGGCCGAGAGCGGTCGCACCCCCGGTGTGGAGAGCGGGGTCTGGCGGCTGTCGATCCCGGCCTTCACGGGAACCAGGACCCTCCAGGTTTCCCTGGTGGCCACCCCGCGGGCCGGGACCCCCCGCCTCCGCCTGGTGCCCTCATCCGCCTGCGGCTTCGGCGTCGCCCCGTCTTCCTCCGTCGATTCCGGAAAAACCCCGCCGCCCTGGCTGGCTCCATTCGCCCGAATGACCGCGGCCACCCTGGACGCCTCCGGTGGGTCCTTCGCCGACGCGCGGGCCCTCCTCTCCAAAATCACGTCTGAAAACCCCCGGTTCCCCCTCGCCCGTGCGCTGCTCACGCGCATGATCCTGGCCGACCCGTCGCTGCTTCCGGAGACCGCCCGACGGCTGGCCCTCCTGCAGACGGCCGCCTTCCCGAAGGACGGCTGGTCCCTGTTCGAGCAGGCCCGCGTCGCCGAGAACGACGGCCGGCTGGAGCAGGCGATGGAAAAGCTGGCCCGACTCGACTCCGCGTGGGCCATCGTGACCAGGGCCCGCCTGGCCATGGAATCTGGAGCCCGGGGTCCCGTGGGCGAAAGCGACCTTGCAGGCGCCCCCCTGGCAGGCCTGCTGGCCACCTCCCGACACCATCGCGTGTTCCTGACGGCCGCCGCGGCCGTCCGCCGCCGGGATCCCCGTCTGGCGCTGGCCTACCTGAAGCCCGCCGTGGCTCTGCGGCCCGACCTTCCGGACCTGATGCAGTTCCATCTGCAGACACAGCAGTTTCCCGAGGCACTGGCGGAGGGACTCCGCCTG